>NZ_JAGUUD010000260.1:0-1409 GCF_020177535.1 Paraburkholderia sp. XV
AACGCGCGCGATCAGATTCCGGGCATCGCATTGACGGGATATTCGCAGGCGGGGGATCAGGTTCGCGCGCGGCAGGCCGGGTTCGTCGTGCATCTGACCAAGCCCGTCGCGGCGCCCGTGCTGATCGAAGCGATTCTCGACGTGACGGGTAAGGCGCGCATAGGACGTTAGCCGTGCGACGTCATGGTTCAACCGATTCAGGGCAGTTTTGTTCTCGCGAGCGCGCCGTTCGTGCGCCTGTCGCGCGCGGCATCGAAGCGCGCCGGCGCTCGTGCCGCTTTACTTCACGCAGCATCCATAGCACGTCTCGCGACGCGCGTTGACGTTCGCCAATCGCCCACACGAAGCCGCACAACAGCGTCTCGCCGTCATTCAACAGCGTGCCTTCGCGCCAGAACGCAAGGAGCGCTTCGAACGTCCGTCCGATGGCGACGCCAACGGGCAGCCGCAGCCATGCAATCCATGCGGCGTTGCGCGCGAGCATGCGCCGCCGCAATGCGCTGTCGCGCACAGCGGAGGGATGGTGCGCGACGGTTAGCGAGTCGCAATACGCGATTGCATGACCTCGTCCTAGCACGTCGAGTGCGAGCAGTTCTTCTTCGCCGCCGATGAAAAGGCGAGCGTCATACCCGCCGGATTCGCGGAACACGGCTGTTCTGAAGACCGACGCGCCCGCCATATAACCGACGAGAGCCGGGCCGGGCAATCCCGTCGAATCGAGCGGGCTGTTCCGCATGACCACGCAGGTCGGGTCCGTTTCACCCGCATCGCCGACCACGATGCGGGCATTGAGCACCGCCGCGCGCGGCGACGCATCGAGCGCACGGACGGCTTGCGCGAGAGAGCCTGGCTCCCACCAGGTATCGTCGTCGCAGAAAGCAACATAGTCCGTTTCGACGCAGGCGACTGCCTGATTGCGGCCTGCCGCGCCGCTGTTGCTGCCGCACTGGACGACGCGTACGTCGGGGAACGCGAGGGCGATCATGAGAACCGTGTCGTCCGTGGATGCGTTATCGGCGACGATAATGCGCGGACACTCCGGCAGTGCACGCAGCCGGCACAACGTTTCGCGCAGACGCGCCGCACGGTTGTGCGTCAGTACGACGACCGAAATGCGCGATCCCGCGTCTTTCAGTCCAGCAGCGATCCCGTTGTTCACTGGATGCGCGAGATTTCTTTCGATACAGCCGATGGGCTGTCGTAATTGTGATCGGGCAGTTTGTCGATGAGATCGACGATGTCCGTGTTGGCGCGATTCTGCCGGGCGCGCTCCACCAGTTTTTCGCAGGTAGCCGGGTAATCGACGCCGGCCAACGCCTTCTGCACATCAATGGGACTGGGTTGGCCGGGGTGACGTTGATCCTGCGAATGGGCGGGATGCTGCGACATGCGTGTCCTCCGTTGATTCA
>NZ_JAGUUD010000261.1:0-1394 GCF_020177535.1 Paraburkholderia sp. XV
TGAAGCCATTGCAGATGTTGTCGATGGACAGCGTCATCGTCAGCAGCGGCAGCGTCATGCCGAACATCGTCATCGGCATTTTCGCGAGGCCCCAGTCCTTTGCGATCGGACCGATTTGCGCCGTCGCCATCAGGCCGCCTGCCGCGACCGCGACAAACGCTGCGTAGATCACCCAGAACACGGGCGTCCTGATCATCTGCCCCGGCGTGTAGTCGACCTTGCTGACCGCGAACTTGCGCTTGACGTTCGATGCAGCGCGCGTCGACGGCTTGTGCAGCAGCAGCGCCAGCACGAAGATCGCCACGCCTTGCAGGATGCCGAAGAACAGGAACGTGTGCTCGTAACCGGAGCGCGTAATCATGTTGGCGATCGGAATTACCGTGACGGCCGCGCCTGCGCCGAAGCCTGCTGCCGTCAAGCCCGCCGCGAGACCGCGCTTGTCCGGAAACCACTTCAGCGCATTGCCGACGCAGGTGCCGTACACGCCACCCGCGCCGATGCCCGCGACGACGGAGCCGATATACAGCTCGGGCAGCGTCGTCGCATGCGCGAACAGCATCCACGCTAGGCCCGCGCAAATCGCGCCGCCCGCGACGACAGGACGTGGACCGAAACGGTCGACGAGCCATCCTTCGACAGGTACGAGCCACGTCTCCGTGACGATGAAGATCGAGAACGCAAGCTGAATCGATGCTTCGCCCCAGTGGTGCCGCGCGTTCATCGGCGCGACGAAGAGCGTCCATGCATATTGAAGGTTGGCAACCAGTGCCATGCACAGCATGCCAATCACCAATTGACACCAACGGTTCGAAAATAGACCGCTTCCCGTCGCCTGTCGGGTGTTTCCATTCATGAGCATCGTCTCCGCATTTCTAATGTTTTCGATGCAAGCCGCGCAATCCGTGATCGCGCTGCCCGCATCCGCCTTGCTGTTTTCTTCTACCCGGCGCTGGGGACTTTCGACAGACCTGTGTAGTTAACCATTCAAACAGGCTTCAGTCTTTACATTTTTATTCCAGCGGCCTGCGGATTTTCCCCAATGCAATGCGCTTAAACACCGCCATTGCACGCGTTAACCCTTAAAGCAGGACGCATCCGGGCAACCCATCGTAAGAGCGCACAGGGGATTGGGAATAATTAAAGAAAGTTATCGAATGCATTCGCGATCCTTTATGGATGCGACGGCACGGGGCGCGCAGAGGAGCTCGCCGGTTGGCAATGAGGGAAGATGCGGACATCCGGGAACGGATGTCCGCGATAGCTCAGAGCGTAGCGACTGCCTTCAATCGAGAAAGTCGCAATTGGCCTCGATGAAGGCCGCGAGGTCGAGCGAGTGCTGGCGCACGAGACGCTCGGCGAGTTCGGTGTCGCGCTTCTCCAGTGCCTCGATGATG
>NZ_JAGUUD010000262.1:0-1281 GCF_020177535.1 Paraburkholderia sp. XV
CCGGTCTCAGAGCGGTGGCTCTGGCGTGGTTGCGCGCAGGAACGCAAGGGCTCAACCTGTGGGACTGGTTCCGCATGCGCCGTGCCACGAGTTGTGCAACCGCATCTGTATGCAGATCTTTACTTTTGGACTGCAAATAATGCACGATCGTGGAATGCGGCCTTCTCAAGACCGCTGCGGTATGGCGATTGCTTTTCTCATCGTCAATCCAACCGGAGCGCCACCATGAGACGGCTAAGTACCTCCCTGTTGTGCATGCAACTGCTGATCTGGAGCGCTGCTGTCGCCTGCTCGTTGATATAACGCCCCGTCTGTGACGTCCCGCCGTATCTGGATCGATGGCGCATCCCGACCTTTGCGCCCGTCGCGCCGCTGCGGGCGACGGCCGGTCAGTCCGACGACAGTCGTCCCCTTTCGGAGATGCCGATGGAAGCGCTCTGGTTCCTCCTCGTTGGCGCGCTTCTCGTCGCGATGGCGCTCGGCCGCGGGCTCGTTGCCCGCCTGCCGCTCAGTGGCGCGATGGTCTACCTGGCGGTCGGCTTCCTGATAGGGCCGGCGTGCGCGAACCTGCTGCCCGTCTCGCTCGACAGCGACGTGCGTACGTTGAGAGTGGTGGCTGAGACGGGTCTTGTCGTCTCGCTGATGGCGATCGGCATGCACCTGCGTCTGCCGCTACGCGATCCATTGTGGCGACTTCCCCTGCGCCTCGGCTTTCCGGCGATGCTTGCCACCGTCGCCCTCGTGGCTGGCGCCGGCCTGCTCTGGGGCGGCCTCGCCCTTGGGCCGGCGCTCGTCCTGGCAGCGGCGCTCGCACCGACAGATCCCGTGCTTGCGAATGAACTGCGCGTCAGGGAAGCCGGCGACGACGAACCCCTGCGCTTCGCGCTGTCCGGCGAAGGCGGGTGCAACGACGGGTCGGCCTATCCCGTTGCGCTGATCGGCCTCGCTCTCTGCGGCTGGCCGAGCTTGGGCAGCGACCGGCCCGCGACTTTCCTGTTGGCCGTGGCGTGGGGGCTGTCTGGCGCGGCGGCGATAGGCTGGGCGTGTGGTATCGGCATGGTCAGGATCGTGACCCGGCTGAGGACGCGCTTTGGCCAGGCGGTGGGACTCGAAGGGTTTCTCGCCATCGGTCTGATGGCGCTTTGCTATGGCGCAGCGTTGATGGCGCACACCTACGCCTTCGTCGCCGTGTTCGCCGCTGGCGTCGCGCTGCGTCACGAAGAACGGGACGCAACGGGTGAGCAGATGCCCTCTGAGGCACTTGCCGATGTCGAGCGCAGC
>NZ_JAGUUD010000263.1:0-1240 GCF_020177535.1 Paraburkholderia sp. XV
GAGCCTGTCCGCATTTTTGTGGGCGAGGCGGTTAAAGGAATCGTTAGCCGCGCGCCTGCGTAAATCGATCGCCAAACAGAATAGCAAACTGGTTCATGGCTGACTTCCAGTCGAAGGCTGAGCGCACGTTTTTGGCCAGGACGTTGCGCAATGCCAGCCAGAGTAGCTTGATTGCAGCCTCGTCATTGGGGAAGTGACCGCGGGTCTTGATGATCTTGCGCAACTGCATGTTCAGACTCTCAATGGCGTTCGTGGTGTACACGACCCGCCGGATCTCGGGTGGAAACACGAAGAACGGCGTGACGTGCTCCCAGGCGCGCTGCCAGGACTGCACGATAGTCGGGTATTTCGCGCCCCATGGCCCATCAGCAAAGGCCTGCAGAGCCTGCTTCGCTGCCTCTTCGCTGGCAGCTGCGTAGATCGGACGCAGCGCCTGGGCGACAGCCTTGCGGTCCTTCCAGCCAGCGTATTCCAGGCTGTTGCGGATCAGATGCACGATGCAGGTCTGCACCACCGTCTTCGGGTAAGCTGCGCCGATCGCGTCGGTCAGCCCCTTCAGGCCGTCAACGACCGCAATCAGGATGTCCTGGCAGCCGCGGGTCTTGAGTTCGTTGAACACCTTGAGCCAGAACTTCGCGCCCTCGGTCTGCTCGATCCACAGGCCCAGCACATCGCGCTGGCCGTCCGCCTGAATGCCCAGAGCCAGATACACCGCCTTGTTGCTGACGACACCGTCATCGCGGATCTTGACCCGCAACGCGTCGAAGAAGACCACCGGATACATCGTCTCGAGCGGACGGTTCTGCCAGGCCAGCGTTTCGGCCATCACCTCGTCGGTGACCGAACTGATGAAATCGGGCGACACCTCGGTGCCGTAGCTCTCGGCCAGAAAGGCCTGGATCTCGCGCACGCTCATGCCACGCGCGTACATCGCGATGATGCGCTCGTCAAAGCCGGTGAAGCGGCGCTCGTGTTTGGGGATCAGGATCGGCTCGAAGCTGCCGTCGCGGTCGCGCGGCAACTCGACCCGGACGACGCCACGATCGGTGATGACCGTCTTGCGGCTGGCGCCGTTGCGCTCGTTGGCCTGGCCAGCGGGTTTGGATTCTCCCGGCGGATACCCCAGATGCAGATTCATCTCCGCACCCATCGCGCGTTCGATAATCGCCTTGTTAAACGCCAGCATCAGATCCTGCACCTCGGTCGGCGTCATCGGCCCCTTGACCAGCTCGTCCAGCAG
>NZ_JAGUUD010000264.1:0-1232 GCF_020177535.1 Paraburkholderia sp. XV
GCACTCGACGGTGTGCGCATTCTCGATTTCACCCACGTGCAATCGGGCCCGACCTGCACGCAGTTGCTCGCATGGTTCGGCGCGGACGTGATCAAGGTAGAGCGCGCAGGCGCAGGCGACATCACGCGCGAGCAACTGCGCGACATCCCCGACGCCGACAGCCTGTACTTCACGATGCTCAACCACAACAAGCGCTCGGTCACCATCGACACGAAGAACCCCGAAGGCAAGCTCGTGCTCGAGGCGCTGATCCAGAAGTGCGACGTGCTGGTGGAGAACTTCGCACCGGGCGCGCTGGACCGCATGGGCTTCACCTGGGAGCGCATCCAGGAGCTGAACCCGAAGATGATCGTCGCGTCGGTCAAGGGTTTCGGCCCCGGCCCGTACGAAGACTGCAAGGTCTACGAGAACGTCGCGCAATGCGTGGGCGGCGCGGCCTCGACGACCGGTTTCGATGACGGCCCGCCCGTGGTGACGGGCGCGCAGATCGGCGACAGCGGCACGGGCCTGCACCTGGCGCTGGGCATCGTCACCGCGCTCTATCAGCGCACCATGACGGGCCGCGGCCAGAAGGTGCTCGCGGCGATGCAGGACGGCGTGCTGAACCTGTGCCGCGTGAAGCTGCGCGACCAGCAGCGGCTGGAGCGCACGGGCGTGATGAAGGAGTACCCGCAGTATCCGAACGGCACGTTCGGCGAAGCGGTGCCGCGCGCGGGCAATGCGTCGGGCGGCGGACAGCCGGGCTGGATTCTGAAGTGCAAGGGCTGGGAGCACGATCCGAACGCGTACATCTACTTCATCACGCAGGCACCCGTGTGGGTGAAGATCTGCAACGTGATCGGCCGCGAAGAGTGGGCCACCGACCCCGAGTACGCGACGCCCGCCGCGCGCCTGCCGCGCCTGAAGGACATCTTCGCGGAGATCGAACGCTGGACGATGACGAAGACCAAGTTCGAGGCGATGGAGATCCTGAACAAATACGACATTCCGTGCGGGCCGATCCTGTCGATGAAGGAGATCGCCGAAGACGACTCGCTGCGCAAGACGGGCACGATCGTCGAGGTCGATCACCCGGTGCGCGGCAAGTATCTGACGGTGGGCAACCCGATCAAGCTGTCGGACAGTCCGACGGAGGTGACGCGCTCGCCGCTGCTCGGCGAGCACACCGACGAAGTGATGGCCGAACTCGGCTATTCGCGTGAACAGATCGAAGCGCTGCGGACCGTCGGCGC
>NZ_JAGUUD010000265.1:0-1202 GCF_020177535.1 Paraburkholderia sp. XV
TTCGCGCAAAGCAGCGTGACGCTGTACGGCATCGTCGATAACGGCATCGGTTATCAGTCGAGCTCGACGACGCTCGGTTCGACCACGGGCGGTCACTCGTCCGTCAAGATGGTCACGGGCGTGTGGGCGGGCAGCCGCTTCGGCCTGAAGGGCGCAGAAGACCTCGGTGGCGGCACGAAGGCGATCTTCACACTGGAAGAAGGCTTCAGCGCGAACAATGGCGCGATGTCGACGAGCAACCTGATGTTCAGCCGCCAGGCGTTCGTCGGCGTCACGAACGACAACTACGGTTCGCTGACGGCTGGCCGCCAGTACGCGTCGTACTACCAGCTGCTGTCGCCGTACAGCCCGACCACCTGGCTCACCGGCTTCTATGGCGCGCACGCGGGCGACGTCGACGGTCTCGATACGATTTATCGTGCGAACAACACACTGCTGTACATGTCGCCGAAAATCTACGGCTTCAAGTTCAGCGGTTCGTATTCGTTCGGCGGCGTGGCGGGCAGCGCGTATCAGGGCTCGACGTGGAGCACGGCGGTCCAGTATGCACAAGGCCCGATCGGCATCGCAGTCGGCTTCTCGAAGATCAACAACTCCAACGTGAATGGCGGCACGTTCGGCGCCGATACGACGACGTCGAATGCAGGTGCGCAGGCGGGCGTTTCGGCCGTGACCAACGGCTACCAGTCGGCGCGCGCGCAGCAACGCTTCGCGGTCGGCGCGGGCTATACGTTCAACAGCCAGTTCGACATTACGGCGACGTATTCGAACGTGCAGTACATTCCGGGCATCGGGTCGGGCTTCCACGACCTGTCGATCTGGAACTCGGGCGGCGTCGTGCTGCACTGGAAGCCGACGGCGGCATGGGACTTCGCGACGGGCTATGCCTACACGCGCGCGACGAAGGCCAACGGCATCACGAGCAACGCCTCGTATTCGCAGGTCAACCTGTCCGAGTATTACTCGCTGTCCAAGCGTACGGGTCTGTATGCGTTGCAGGCGTATCAGCGCGCGAACGGCCAGACGCTGGGCACGGGCGGCCGCAGCATCATCAACGCGACGGCGACGATCGGCGACGGCTTCAATTCGACGCCTTCGTCATCGCGCAGCATGGTGGGCGTGGGCGTCGGCATGGTGCACCGGTTCTGACGCTGGTTGACATTGCAGAAGCAGGACAGGGCGCCGCGATTGCGGCGCTTTTT
>NZ_JAGUUD010000266.1:0-1123 GCF_020177535.1 Paraburkholderia sp. XV
AGAAACACGACATCTGTAAATAGCCAGAACACGACATTAGGATAGAGCCGCTACAGACAGAATGTTGATAATTAAGATTATGTCAAATTGCAATAAGGTAGCAGCAAACCAGCCACCGCTCCCTCCAACCTCAACCATCGACCACCAGCCTCATCGGCCCGCAATCGATCAACCTTGCGCCTGATCCGCAGCCGGCGCATTTCCTTCGCCGTCAGTCTGCGCTGCAGCCGCGTCATCCGCAGGCTTCGCAGCCGCAACCACCGCACCCGCATCGTCACCAGCCTTTGCAGCAGGCTTGTTCCGACCGCCCGAGCGGCGTCGTGCGAACGCGGATTCCGACGCGGTGACCTTGCCCGTTTCCGCGCCATTCAGATCCACACGCGACGCGCCTTCCGTCAAGCTCGCCCAATAGCGGCTGCCACGGCACCAGGTGCTCACGGCATCGCGCACTTCCTGCTCGGACAGCTTCAATTCGCCGGCCTGCTTGAGCAGATCGTCGAGAATACCGATTTTCAGCGCCACCTTCGGCGCAGGATTCTTCGGAAACGCCAACGGAAAACGCTTCTGCAGCTTGCCGATCGTATGCACGACGGGATCGACGGGATTCTGCTGCTTTGCCGCCGGCCGAGCCGACGCCGGCTTGCCGTGCGCCTTCGCGTCCGCAGGCCTGGGGGCCCGTCGCGCGTCGCGGGCTTTCGCGTCGCGCGCGTTGGCGTCCTTCGCCTTCTGATCCTTGCCGCCCGCTTGAGGAGCCGGCTTGTCCGCAGCCTGCTTTTCCTTGCGCTGCGCCTTTGCCTGCTTGGCGAGTTCGTCCCTCAGTTTCGCCAGTTGTTCAAAGCCCATGTCTTCACCTTCATTGCAATGACGCAGGATTGTAGCAGCCGCTGAGCACCTTCATGCCGGGCGACTTCTCGCTGCCGTCCGTCAATCTTGCGCGCCGTCGATGGCCGTTTCCTGTCATCGTCTCATTTCGGCGCGGCAAGCACTGAATTCCGCCAGCCGACGCCCGCAGCAAGCGACGGTCCCACATCGAATGCGCGCGCAGCGCACATCGCCGCGCACCCAACGAAAAAGCGCCGCAATCGCGGCGCCCTGTCCTGCTTCTGCAATGTCAACCAGCGTC
>NZ_JAGUUD010000267.1:0-1028 GCF_020177535.1 Paraburkholderia sp. XV
GTCGTGACGGTGCATCAGCAGGAAACGCCCGTCGACTTCGAGTTCACCGCGCAGACACAAAGCTCGCGCGAAGTGGAAATCCGCGCCCGCGTGGACGGTTTTCTCGAGCGGCGCATGTACACGGAAGGCTCGCTCGTCAAGGAAGGCCAGGTGCTGTTCGTGATGGACAAGAAGCCGTTCGAAGCCGCGCTGCAGTCGGCCAAGGGCGCGCTCGCGCAGCAGCAGGCGCGCCTGCTCGTCACCAAGCAGAACCTCGCCCGCGTGATTCCGCTGGCCGCGCAGAACGCGTTGAGCAAGAAAGACCTCGACGATGCCACGGGCAACGAGAAGCAGGCCGAAGCCGCCGTGATCGCCGCGCAGGGCGAGGTGCGCACGGCCGAGCTGAACCTGAGCTACTGCACGATCAGTTCGCCCCTCAAGGGCCTCTCCAGCTTCGCGCGCGTGCAGGACGGCAGCTATGTGACGCCGAACCAGTCGGGCCTGCTCACCTACGTCTACCAGCTCGACCCGATGTGGGTGAACTTCAGCATCTCCGAGAACGAACTGCTGGGCTACCGCGACCAGATCGCGAAGGGGCTGCTGCGCTTTCCGGCCAACAACCAGTTCGACGTGACGATCATCGAGGCCGACGGCTCGGTCTATCCGCAGCAGGGCCGCATCGACTTCGCCAACCCCGCGTTCAACCAGCAGACGGGCACCTTCCTCGTGCGCGCGGTGTTCGCCAATCCGAAGGGCACGCTCAAGCCGGGCCAGTTCGTGCGCGCGAAGGTCTCGGGGGCGGTGCGGCCCAATGCGGTGCTGGTTCCGCAGCGCGCCGTGCTGCAGGGCGCGAGGAGCCACTTCGTGTGGGTGCTCGACCAGGACTCGAAGCCGCATCAGCGCGTGGTCGACGTCGGCGACTGGCACGGCGACGACTGGTTCGTCAACGAAGGGCTGAAGGCGGGCGAGCGCGTGGTGGTCGATGGCGCGATCCGTGTGTCGTCGGATGCGCACATCAAGGTGGTGAGCGCGGCGCCGGGTGCGCCGGG
>NZ_JAGUUD010000268.1:0-1019 GCF_020177535.1 Paraburkholderia sp. XV
CTGTCGGGCGTGACGGCGGGCAATACCGCGCTGTGCACGGTCGGCAAGACGGGCAACGACCTGCACTACCGCGGCTACGACATTCTCGATATCGCTGGCGCCAGCGAATTCGAGGAGATCGCGTATCTGCTCGTGCACGGCAAGCTGCCCAACGTCGCCGAACTCGCCGCTTACAAGAAAAAGCTCAAGGCGCTGCGCGGCCTGCCCGCGAACGTGAAGGCCGCGCTCGAATGGATTCCCGCCGCCGCGCATCCAATGGACGTGATGCGCACGGGCGTGTCCGTGCTGGGCACCGTGCTGCCGGAAAAAGACGATCACAACCTGCCGGGCGCGCGCGATATCGCCGACAAGCTGATGGCCTCGCTCGGCTCGATGCTGCTGTACTGGTATCACTACTCGCACAACGGCAAGCGGATCGAAGTCGAAACCGACGACGATTCGATCGGCGGCCACTTCCTGCATCTGCTGCATGGCGTGGAGCCGCCGAAGTCGTGGGTCGATGCGATGCACGTGTCGCTGAATCTGTATGCCGAGCACGAATTCAATGCATCGACGTTCACCGGCCGCGTGATCGCGGGCACGGGCTCGGACATGTATTCGGCCATCACGGGCGCAATCGGCGCGCTGCGCGGCCCGAAGCACGGCGGCGCCAACGAGGTCGCGTTCGAGATCCAGTCGCGCTACCAGACGCCGGATGAGGCGGAAGCCGACATCCGCCGCCGTGTCGAGAACAAGGAAGTCGTGATCGGCTTCGGCCACCCCGTGTACACGATCTCCGATCCGCGCAACAAGGTGATCAAGGACGTGGCGAAGAAGCTGTCGAAGGAAGCGTCGAACACGAAGCTGTTCGAGATCGCCGAGCGCCTCGAAAGCGTGATGTGGGACGTCAAGAAGATGTTCCCGAATCTCGACTGGTTCAGCGCCGTGTCGTATCACATGATGGGCGTGCCGACGGCCATGTTCACGCCGCTCTTCGTGATCTCGCGCACGTCCGGCTGGGCCGCGCACATCATCGAGCA
>NZ_JAGUUD010000269.1:0-845 GCF_020177535.1 Paraburkholderia sp. XV
GGACGCAACGGGTGAGCAGATGCCCTCTGAGGCACTTGCCGATGTCGAGCGCAGCCACAAACAGGAGGCCGCCACCAGTCCCGAACTCGCGCACGCGTACATGGCCGAATCGATGATGGCATTTGCAGTGGAAATTGAACGGATCGTCGAATTTGCACTGATGCTGCTGGTCGGCAGCGTCATCTCCGCGCACTGGCGAGAACTGCTCGACTGGCATGCGATCTGGCCAGCGCTGTTCCTGCTGTTGGTCGCGCGGCCAATTGGAACTGCACTCTCGCTCTACGGATCGGCCTTCGACCGCCAGCAACGGATCCTGACGGCATGGATGGGCATTCGCGGAGTGGGCGCGTTCTACTACCTCCTGTTTGCTCTCGAGCACAGCCGCAGCGCCGTCCGTCCTCTCGCACCCGCGATTCTCGCGACCATCGTCATATCGGTGTTCGTGCATGGTTGCAGCGCGACGCCGGCGCTGAAGCGTTATATGCGCAGGTACCGGCGAGCGCCCTCACAAGACGCGAAACCCAGGCGCAAACGGACCGCGTCCGCTGGCTGGTAAGCGGGGTAAACCGCTCAAACGGCGTGCCTATGCGCGCCAGGCGACGGCTTGTTGTGGAACGCCCAATGCGACGTCATTCCTGCCTGCCATCTCTACAGGAGCTCATCGTGCCAGTCTTTCCCACCAACCCGCTCACCCCGCAAGACGCGCCCGCTCAGCAAAACCCGTCGGACGCGCGTCGACCCGGCCAACGAATCGAGGATGCCGCTGATCCCGTCGAGCGCGCGGATCGCCGCAGACTTCAATCGGACGACGGCGACGTGAGCGTCGCCCCCGATGGCACCGTCAC
>NZ_JAGUUD010000026.1:0-75610 GCF_020177535.1 Paraburkholderia sp. XV
TACTTTTCTTTGCGGCGGCAAAGAAAAGTAGGTGCCGCCCCGCACAGGGGCGACGTGTGAAGCAAGCTAACGTAACGCGGATGCCAGCGAAAAGCGCAAAGCACAAAGCACAAAGCACAAAGCACAAAGCAAACCCCAACAGCGTCGCAGACACAAACATCAAAGAGGAACCTCATGTTAATAGCCCAGATCAGCGATCTCCACATCAAACGCCCGGGCGCGCTGGCCTACCGCCGCGTGGACACGGCAGCGTATCTATCGCGCTGCGTAGAACGCCTAAACGCACTCGCCCCAGCGCCGGACGCGATCATCATCACCGGCGATCTCGTCGACCAGGGCGAGCCCGAGCAATACGAACATCTGAAGTCCCTGCTAGCACCGCTAAAAATCCCCTACTACCTGCTAGTAGGCAACCACGACGACCGCACGGCGCTGCGCGCCACCTTTATCGACCACAAAGAACTCCACACCAACGGCGAATTCATCCAATACACAGTCGACATCGGCCCGCTCCGCCTGATCGCACTCGACTCAATGGTCCCCGGCCAAAGCGCCGGCCTGCTCTGCGACGCGCGCCTCGCCTGGCTCGAAGCGCAACTACAGACAGCCCACGATAAACCCGTGATCGTCGCGCTGCATCATCCCCCCTTCGTGTCCGGCATCGGCCACATGGACGCGCTGCGGCTCGACCCGGCCTCGGCAAAAAAACTCGCAGCCCTCATCGCACGTCATCCGAACGTCGAACGCGTCATCTGCGGCCACGTACATCGCCCGATGTTCGTCCGCTTCGGCGGCACCATCGCATCGGCAGTGCCCGCGCCCGCGCATCAGGTCGCGCTCGATCTGCGCGACGACGCGCCATCCGCCTTCATGATGGAACCGCCCGCGTTCGCGCTACACCGCTACGACAGCGTGAACGGCCTCATCACGCATCACGCCTATGTCGATGCAGCCGACGGCCCCTATCCCTTCTATGAACCGGAAGGATCGTTGATCGATTGAGTCCGCGCCGGGCGTGCCATCCAGCAGAATCCGCCCCACTCCGGTATCATCGGCACGCTCGACTCTCTCGCGCCGGCGCTACGCCGGCCGCCGCATCATGTCCACACCCGCCTCCGACGACACCGCCTCCGACGACACCGCCACCGGCCCATCGCTGAGCGGCCTTCTGCTGCTGCTCGCAACGATCGCAGGCGTCTCCGTCGCGAACATCTACTACAACCAGCCGTTGCTCGACGACTTCCGCCTGTCGTTTCCACACAGCGCATCGTGGATCGGCGTGGTGCCGACCATGACCCAGCTCGGCTACGCGGCAGGCATGCTGCTGCTCGCGCCGCTCGGCGACCGCTTCGACCGTCGCAGGCTGATCCTGCTGCAGATCGCCGCCCTGTGCATCGCACTGCTGTTCGCGGCCGCCGCGCCGAATCTGTCGGTGCTCGTGGTCGCGAGTCTCGCGATCGGCATTCTCGCGACCATCGCGCAGCAAGCCGTGCCGTTCGCCGCCGAACTCGCGCCACCATCGCAACGCGGCCATGCAGTCGGCACGGTCATGAGCGGACTGCTGCTGGGCATTCTGCTCGCGCGCACGGCGGCCGGCTTCGTCGGCCAGTACCTCGGCTGGCGCGCCGTGTTCGGTGCGTCCATCGCCGCGCTGCTGGTACTCGCCGCCGTCATCATCGCAAGGCTGCCGCGCAGCAGGCCGACCTCGACGCTTGCCTACGGAAAGCTGCTCGCCTCCATGTGGCATCTCGCCGTCGAACTGCGCGGCCTGCGTGAAGCGTCGATCACGGGCGCCGCACTGTTCGCCGCGTTCAGTCTGTTCTGGTCGACCCTCGCGCTGTTGCTGGCGGGCGCCCCGTTTCACTACGGGCCGCAAGCCGCGGGTCTGTTCGGGATCGTCGGCGCGGCGGGTGCGATGGCCGCGCCGCTCGCAGGCAAATTCGCCGACCGGCGCGGGCCGCGCGCGATCGTCTCGCTGTCGATCGCGCTCGCGGCACTGTCGTTCGTCGTGTTCGCGCTGTCGGGCACGAGCCTCATCGGCCTCGTGATCGGCGTGATCGTGCTCGACGTCGGCGTGCAGGCAGCGCAGATCTCCAACCAGTCACGCATCTATGCACTGAAACCCGAAGCGCGCAGCCGCGTGAACACGGTGTACATGGTCTGCTATTTCATCGGCGGCGCGGTCGGTTCGGGCGTCGGCGCATTCGTGTGGCCGCTGTTCGGTTGGGTTGGCGTGAGTATCGCCGGCCTGCTGTTTACCGCGCTTGCCGGACTCAATCACCTGCGTGGGCGTCCCGAGCCGCTGGGCGCTTCAGGTGCGACGGAGTGACGGCGAACTGATATCGCCGCGCCGAAGCCGCTATCGCTCTTCCAGCCGCCCCTGCGCATAGTCGTGCAGCGCGTCGATCACGCGATCGAACTCGAACGACTTGTCGTAGAAATGCCGCACGCCGTATTGCTGGCAGCGCTCGCGGTAAGCGGGCAGCGCGTGGTTGGTCAGCACGGCGGCGAACGTCGACTCGATCAGCCCTTCCTTCTGCATATACGCAAGCACGGGCACGCTCGATCCACCCTTCAACTGCAGATCGACGATCACCGCGTCGAACGCTTCGCCATCCAGCAGCGCGATCGCCTCGTCGGCAGACTCGGCCTGCGCGGCTACCTGCATGACGCCCGAAGCGTCGATCGCTTCGACGATGCTGCGCCGGATCAGCGGCGAATCCTCGATCAGCAGCACACGCAACGGCGCGCGGCCGGGATCGGTGTGTGCAGTGACGGAGTCGGCGTTCATCGGTTGCGTTCCATGCTCGCGGGGAATCACAGGTTCATTCGATCAGGCCGTTCTTGATCGCGTAGTACGTCATGTCCGCGTTGTTCGTCATATGCATCTTGTCGAGCACGCGCGCGCGATACGTGCTGACCGTCTTCACCGACAGATTGAGTTCGCCGGCGATGTCGGTCGGAATCTGCCCTGACGCGAGCTTGCAGAAGATCTGAAACTCGCGCTCCGACAACTGTTCATGCGGATGCGTCGCAGCGGGTTTGTCGAGACTGTTCGCGAGCGTATCGGCGACGGCTTCCGACAGATACCGATGCCCGCGCGCGACCGAGCGGATCGCGCGCACGATCTCGTCGGGCTCGCAATCCTTGTTCAGATAGCCGTTCGCGCCCGCGCGCAGCAGGTTGATCGCATACTGGCTCTCCGGATAGCCGGACAGGATCAGCACGCCCTGCCCGGGCCGCATCTGCCGGATCACGCGCAACGTGTCGATGCCGTTCTTGTCGGGCATCGCGATGTCGAGCAGCACGACATCGAAGGGCTCGTCGTCCGGCTGCTCGCGCACGAGGCGGATCGTCTCGTCGCCCGTCGATGCTTCCGCCGCGACACACATGTCCGGCTCGTCCGCGACGAACTGCCTGAATCCGCCCCGGACGATCGCGTGATCGTCCGCTATCAGCACTCGAATCATGGATGTGGTTTTCCGCCGTGCAAGTGCATCTGTATGTGCATGTGCTTCATGGCCCGCAGGACCGGCCGCAGCGGCGCGAACCGCACGCTACCCGTATTCGCGCCGCGCAGCCCGCCGCCCTCACTCACGGCCCGACAGCAGGTCGGCCATATCGTCCGCGTGCTCCTCCTCGACGGCCAGAATCTCTTCGAACATCCGGCGCGTCGTGACGTCGCCGTCACCCAGATAGCGGATGATCTCGCGGTAGGTGTCGATCGCAATGCGCTCCGCGACCAGATTCTCGCGAATCATGTCGGTCAGGTTGTTGCCTTCCTTGTATTCCGAGTGCGAGCGTTTCGACAGGCTGTCCGGCGCGAAGTCCGGCTCGCCGCCCAATTGCACGATACGCGCGGCGAGCGTGTCGGCATGGCCCTGCTCCTCGTTCGCGTGCTCGAGGAACTCCTGCGCGACCGCTTCCGAATTGATGCCCTTCGCCATGAAATAGTGGCGCTTGTAGCGCAGCACGCAGACCAGTTCCGTCGCGAGCGCGCCGTTGAGCAGCTTGAGCACCGTCTCGCGGTTCGCGCCATAGGTCTGCGTGACGGGACCATCGTCCATATCCTTGCGCGCCTGCTCACGAATGCGCTTGAGGTCCATCACGAATTCGCCTTTCGTTTCGTTCGACATTGATCGACTCCTTGTTCCGGTATTGTGGGAAACGCACACGCGGCCGTCGTCCGTTCAGATGCGGCGGCGCAGCGTGCGCCATGCGGGCTTTGCGTCAGGTTCGGAACACGCCGAGCAGCAGCGTGACGACGAACACCACCAGGAAGATGTAGAACAGGATCTTCGCTATTTCGGCGGCGCCGGCCGCAATGCCCGTGAAGCCGAACACAGCGGCGATGATCGCGATCACGAAGAACACGAGTGCGTAATGCAGCATGACAACGCTCCTTCCTGTTAAGCGATGAATGGAGGCGGACCGTCGAGGCGGTCCGCCGTTTTATCCTGACTGGTCTGGGTTGCCTCTACGGCTTCGCTAATCGACGATCTTCTTCGTGATGACGAAGCCGAGCACGAGGAACACGACGCACAGGACCAGGAACACCACGAACAGGAACTTCGCGATAGCCGCCGCGCCCGCCGCGACGCCTGTGAATCCGAGCAGCCCCGCGATCACGGCAATCACGGCGAAGAACAATGCCCACTTGAGCATGATGGCAACCTCCCTGACTAATGTGGCTAATGTGGCAAATGGATCTCCTGCACTCATCGTACGGAGCACGTTGCGTACCCGCATTCGGGCGCAGGCTGTTTTTCATGTGGGAATCCGCCGACATCCGCTTTCGGGGAGGCTTCTGACGGCCCGCCGCCACGCCCGCGCAAACGCGTGCCCAAGCGCGTGCCCAAACGCAAACGCGCCGCGCGACGCTACACTGTCGATGACTTCATCGCATGGAGACGGCAGTGTTGGACGGGGCGCAAGCGGGACTCACTACCAGGCTGACGGACTGGATGCATCAGCGCAGTTGGGCCATCGCGATGACGGTCGCGATCGTCATCACGTGCGGTGGCCTCGTCATTCTGGAATCGGCGCGGCAACGCATCGCGTCGGAATACGAAGCGGCGCTCGAAGCCCGCAACGCGAGCGTGCAGCTCAGCGATCTCGCCGGGCAACTCGCGCTGTTGCAAGCAGATGAAAGCCGCTTTCTTCTGACACGGGACGATGCCCAGGCGCGCAGCTATTGCGCGCGCGCCGCCGGTATCCGCCGCGGCATCCGTTCGCTCGACACGTATTTCAAACGCGCCGCCGACAGCGCGGAACTGTCCAGCTTCACGCAGATCGCCGCGCTCATCGGCGCGCGCATCGGCAGCGGCGCGCTTGCGCTTCAACAGGCTGCGCAGCAGCCACTCGATCTCGCCGCATGCGGCGGCGCGGCGGCCAGCAGCAACGTCGATGCGGCGCTCGTGACGGGCACGTTATCGTTACTGCGCGACAACGAAGAGCGCCGCGCGCAGCGCGCGCTCGACGCAAGCCGCGCCGACCAGCGCGTCTCCACCTTCGTCGCGGCGGGCCTATCCGCGCTCAACATCGTGTTGTTCATTCTGCTGTTCCGCAATCTCGGCATCCAGATCGACAGTCAGGCACGCGTGCAAAAGCAATTGATCACGCAGCAGGAAGAACTCGATCAACTCGTCAACGAGCGCACGCGGCAACTCGAAGCACTCGGCTGGCACTTGCAGGCCGTCAGCGAAAACGAAAAAACCCAGCTGGCGCGCGAGCTGCACGACGAACTCGGTGCGATTCTCACGGCGAGCAAGATGGACGTCGCGTGGGCGCGGCGCAAGCTTCAGGGCACCGACCCCGCGATCGCCGAGAAACTGGCGCGCGCGCTCGAGACGCTCGATCAGGGCATCGCGCTCAAGCGGCGCATCATCGAGGACATGCGCCCGACCGTCCTCGCGAACTTCGGCCTCGTCACCGCGCTGCGCACACTCGCCGACGAAGCCGCCCAGCGCAACGGCTGGGCGCTCGACCTGCACCTGCCCGACGACGAACTGCAACTCGACGAGCAAACCGAGATCGCACTCTTTCGCGTCGCGCAGGAGTCGCTGACCAACGCGGCGAAGTACGCTCGCGCGACGCAGGTCACGATCGCGCTGAGCAAGGCCGCTGGCGAGGTGTCGCTGCATATCGCCGACAACGGCGTCGGCATCATGCCCGCCGACCTGACCCGCACGCATACGCATGGGCTGATGGGCATGCGCCAGCGCGTGGCCGCGCGCGGCGGACGTTTCGATATCCGGCGCGGCGAACTGCACGGCACCGACATACGCGTCGTGCTGCCCGTGCCGACTGTCGGCGCGGCCAGGCAAGCAGATCAGGGCATCGATCAGATCGTCGAGCAGGCGCCGCGCCCCGCCCCAGACGACACGAGCGCCCAAGGCCACGCGCCCGTCGAACGCCTTTGATGTCCGCGTAGGATTGCGCCGACAGAAAAATCATGGCGTCGCCGACAGCATCGCGGCCATGCGCCACTTAACATGGAATCAGACCGGATCGGCTGGCGCGACGCCGGTCGGGCGACAGGGCGCGCACGCCGGGCGATGTCGAACGAAATACCTGACCAGACCGGCGCGCGCGAATCGATCGAAGCATCAGTCGAAAGATTCCTGACTATTCCAGATAGGGAGAAAACTCATGACACGACTCATCGCACTTCTGCTGCTCGCGGGCACGACACTGCTTGCCGCCTGCAATACGATGGCCGGCGCCGGCCAGGACATCTCCAAGGGCGGCAACGCGATCACCAATTCAGCTGAGAAGCACTCGGACTGATACCGCACGGCTCATCGCATCCGCTGTCGATTCGATCTTCATCTGTCTTCAATCGCCGCCGCGTACCCACGCGGCGGCTTTTTTTGCGCCTGTGCCTGGGCATTCGGGAGGCTCGCCCGGAGGCTCACGAGCAAGCGAGCACGCAAAAACAGAACGGCGGCCCATTCGCATGAGCCGCCGTGCCGTCCCCCTGCTACCGCCTCGTCATCAGGCCATGCCGTCGTTGTGTTATTGGCCGTTCAGCGTATTGGTCAGTTCGATCGCCGGTTGCGTGGTATTGCCGCCCTGCGCGACGAGCAGGTGTATCTGGTTCGGCAGCAACTGGCTGAGCACGCCGCCGATCGGCACCGACGTCACCAGCCAGTCGGCGTTGTTCGCGAGATTGAACGAACTCGACTGGAAGATCGGCGTCTTGCTGCCCGCCGTCGTCGCGATCAGCACATACGTGCCGCCCGATACGTAGACCGAGTCCTGGCCGCTCGCGGGCACCGCGTTCTTGAAGGACACACCCGCCAGCGTCGGACTGGCGCTCGAGATGTTCGTGTTGTTCGCAGGCACCAGATACAGGTCGAGATTGGATGCGTTCAGCGACGCGTTGAAGCCCCGCAGGCGCGCGCTGTTCGACAGCAGCCCCTTGTCGAACGGATCGTCGATCAGACCGATGTCCGCGCCCGACGAGCCCGGCACCGCGATCACCGTATACTCGTGGCCCTTCGCGACATCGGGGAAGGTGCCGCTCGCCAACGCGGTCGTGGTCCCCGTCGCTGCATACGCAACCGATGTCTGTCCCGTGTTGATGTTCGCGAAGTTCGTCACGTTCTTGTACGAGATGTTCTTCTGCAATGCGCCGCCGTTGACGAGGAAATCGACGGCCGGGCCGCTTGGAATAGCGTGCACGAAGTGGATCAACGGATTCTGCAACCCGAGTTCTTTGCCGACGTCGTTCGAGCCTCCACCGCACGCCGACACGAGCGCGGCCGCTCCGATGAGCGCCGCCATGGTCCTGATAACCTTCATTTGCCACCTCTCCCTGATTGGGCTTGAGCCCGTTGATCTGCGGCTAGCCGCCTGCGCCTTTACCGGCACTCGTGTTGGCGGCGAGCCTTGTTATCCACGATGGCGGGCAGTGCTCGTCGGCACATGCTCTGCGTCGATTGGACGACTGTCGACAGCAATCGCTGTGCCGCGACGCTTATTTCCGACGAATCGCAAATAAAATTGCCGCGAGATTCGAGGGTTGGAGGGCATTTAGAATTTTCCCTCGGAGGTTTTATACGGGCGCGCGTGTATCGTTCGAGCGCGTCCCAACTTTACATGGTGCCTTGCATGTCTTACCCGCGGCTCTTGTCCGAACTCGATCTGGGCTTCACGCGCCTGCGCAACCGCGTCGTGATGGGTTCGATGCACACGGGCATGGAGGACCGCTTCTGGCATTACCCGAAGCTCGCAGAGTATTTTCGGGAGCGGGCAAAGGGCGGCGCGGGCCTCATCATCACGGGCGGCATCTCGCCGAATCGCGAAGGCTGGCTGCTGCCGTTCGGCGGCACGTTGAACTCGGTCTTCGATCTGCACAATCATCGCAAGCTCACCCGGGCCGTCCACGAAGAAGGCGGCAAGATCGCGCTGCAGATCCTGCACGCGGGGCGCTACGGTTATCAGCCGCTCGTCGTGTCGGCGTCGGCGCTGAAGTCGCCCATCTCGATGTTCAGGCCGCGCGCGCTGACGCTGGCGGGCATCGCGCGAACCGTGCGCGCGTACGCCCGTTGCGCGCGGCTCGCGCAGCGCGCCGGCTATGACGGCGTCGAGATCATGGGCAGCGAAGGCTATCTGCTGAACCAGTTTCTATGTCCGCGCACGAACCGGCGCGACGACGCTTACGGCGGCAGCATCGACAACCGGCTGCGGATTGCGCGCGAAGTCGTGCAGGCCGTGCGCGCCGCTTGCGGCGAGCGCTTCATCGTCGTGTACCGGCTGTCGCTGATCGATCTCGTCGAAGGCGGCAACACGTGGGACGAAACCGTGCAGATCGCGAAAGCGCTCGAAGCGGCGGGCGTCACGATCTTCAACACGGGCATCGGCTGGCATGAGGCACGCGTGCCGACCATCGTCACGTCGGTGCCGCGCGCCGCCTTCGCTCCGCTGGCGGCACGCCTGAAGACGGCCGTGAGCGTGCCCGTGATCGTATCGAATCGCATCAACACGCCGGAGGTCGCCGAAGACCTGCTCGCGCAAGGCGCGGGCGATCTGGTGTCGATGGCGCGCCCGCTGCTCGCCGACCCCGAGTTCGTCGTAAAGGCAGCCCAAGGACGCGCGGATGAAATCAACACGTGTATCGCGTGCAACCAGGCGTGTCTCGATCACACGTTTCAGAACCAACGCGCGACGTGCCTCGTCAACCCGCGCGCTGGCCGTGAGACGGAACTCGTGTACCGGCCGCTCGCTTCGCATCAGCCGCCGCGCGCCGTGGCCGTGGTAGGCGCGGGACCGGCGGGATTGTCGGCGGCGACGGTGGCGGCCGCGCGGGGCCATCGCGTGACGCTGTTCGATGCGGCGGCAACCATCGGCGGCCAGTTCAATCTCGCGATGCGCGTGCCAGGCAAGGAAGAATTCAGCGAGACGATCCGTTATTTCGGCAGCCAGTTGCGCAGGCATGGCGTCGAGGTGCGCCTCGGCACGCGTGTCGATCCGGCGCTGCTCGCGGCTTGCGCGTTCGACGACGTGATCGTCGCGACGGGCATCGTGCCGCGCCGCCCCGCCATTGCCGGGATCGACGGGCCGAACGTGCTGTCGTATGTCGACGTGTTGCGCGGCGCGCAGGTCGGGCGGCGCGTCGCCGTGATCGGCGCGGGCGGCATCGGCTTCGACGTCAGCGAATTCCTGCTGCATCCGGCGGACGAGCCGCTGCCGTTATCGCGCGAAAGCTGGACGGCCGAATGGGGCGTCGATCTGTCCGTCGCCGGGCGCGGCGGTCTCACGGCGCCGCGCGCCTGCGTGCCCGTGCGCGAGATCTGGCTGTTGCAGCGCAAGGCCGGCAAGCTCGGCGCGAGCCTCGGCAAGACGTCGGGATGGGTGCATCGCGCGGCGCTCGCGCGCAACCAGGTGAAGATGCTCGATGGCGTGACGTATCGGCAGATCACGGAGCGCGGGATGCTGATCGAGCGTGAGGGCAGCGAGCAGTGGCTCGATGTCGATACGATCGTGGTGTGCGCGGGACAGGAGTCGTTACGCGATCTCTATCCTGCTACGCCCCGCTCGTCCGCTGCCGATGGGCCGCGCTTTCATGTGATCGGCGGGGCTGCCCTGGCGGCCGAACTCGACGCGAAACGGGCGATCCGTGACGGCGCCGAGCTTGCCGCGCGGTTGTAGCCGCGGTTGTAGCCGCGGTTGTAGCCGCCGTTTTAGCCGGGCTTTTGACCACGCTTGACCACCCTTCCAGGCGCTGTCATAGCTTGCCGGGCTGGCGCCGCTCACGCGGCGCCGCGCCGCCGGTAATCGAACCAGAACGACAGCCCGACGCTCACCAGAATCACGCCCGTGGCGACGACCGTGGCGCGCGTCACCGGCTCGCCGAGCAGTAGCGCGCCGAGCGCAACCGCGACCACCGGGTTCACGTACATGCAGCTGCTGGCGATGATCGGGCTCGTGTGCCGGATCAGAAAGCCGTACGCGACATACGCGGCCATCGTGCCGATCAGCATCAGATACAGGAACGCGACGACGGGCAGGAAGTGAATGTCCATCATCCGCTCGCCCGAGAGCCAGGCGACCAGCGTCGACATCGCGCCGCCAAGCCCGATCTGCAGCGAAGTCGACAGAAACAGATCTGACGGCAGCTTGAGGCGCGACGCCAGATGCGCCCCGCCCGCCCAGAACAGCGCGCCGCACAGAATGGCGAGGCTGCCGCCCGCCGAGCCCGAGCTCTGGTCGCCGTGACTGAGAATCGCGATGCCGACGAGTCCCAGCCCGACCGCGAACCATTCCCCCCTGCCGACCTTGCGCCCCGCGATCGCCGCGATGACCGTGGCGAACAGCGGCACAGTCGCAACCATCACGGCCGCCGTGCCCGTGCCGACGGTGCGCATGCCGTAGGCGAGCATCCCGCTCGACAGGCCGACCAGCATCGTGCCGACCAGCCCCGCATTGCGGATTTCCGTCAGCGGCGGCCAAGCCGGTTTGCGGCGCATGGCGAAGATGAACAGTCCGACGCCCGCGAAAAAATTGCGCAGCCCCGACATCAGCAGCGGCGGAAACGAGCCGAGCGCGACGTGGACGGCAAGGTACGTCGAGCCCCAGACGATATAGACGACGCCGAGCGCGAGCGCGATCTGTCCGCCGTGGGATTGCGGCAGGCGGAACGGGAAACGGTCAGGGAGATTCAGCGCCACGCCTGGCCCGCCCGTGCCGGCGATCGCGCCGCGGCCCCGCTGAACACCCATGAACGGGACGGCAGGCGCCGCATCGGCGACGCGGCAGGAAGGGCAAAGCGGGCGGGCATGGCAGTAGAACGGATGTCGAACGGCAAGGGAAGCACCGGGTCAATGGTGCGAATTGATGGCCTACGCGATGCAGAATGCAACAACAGCAGCCAACGGACGCGAATCGCTCGCGCCGCCGAGCATTATGCAATATCTGGGCAATCCGCCGGCAAGAGAATCGTAACTTTCGTTGCAAGCGGGATGAAAAGGCGAGCGTGGGTGTCAATTGCGACACCACTGGAATTCGCCCCGTTCAGTCGTAGCTCACCAGCACCGTCACGGCATTTTCCGTTGGCGTGCCGCCCATGATCGACAGCGTGCCGCCCGCGCGGCCCACGCTGTACTCCGCGCGCGCTGCCTGCGTGACGCGATTCGCGTTGTCGGTGAATCGTGTCTTCAGCGTGCGCGGCGCGGCGACGCCCGCGTCCGTATTGACGAGCACGGCAATATGCGCGGCCGGCGAGGTACCGGATGCGGGCGTGAACGTCAAATCGATCGTCGATTCATGCTTCACGCTCAAATTTTCCGTATGGAATCCTCGATAATTATCCGGAACATTACGCTCGATAGCGTACGCCGGCGCGACGATCGCCCCCTTGAACGTGATGGTTCCTCCCGGCTCGAACGACGCCGCGGCGAGCGCCATCGGCGGCCAGAGCCCCGCCATCGCGACACAGGCGGCCACCATCCCGGGCGCCCGATTCGATGCTTTCATTGCACGATCCTTTCAAACTGATTTTATTTAGGCTGACTGATCAATGATTTGCCTCGAAGGGTGTATCGGCCCGGATCGGGCAAACTTGAACAGAGCGGACGAATGTTTGCCCGGCGACAAAAATCCTTTCTCCACCGCATTGATGAAATAACCGCCTGAGTGGGACGCGTGCCGCACGCGGGCGATGCAATCGCCAGCACACCCCATGCAGCGCGGCTTTCCCGCCCGCCATGGCACGCGCAAATCGTGCGCGGCGCCTGCGCGTTTCGCCAATTTCGAGACAAGTTGCCAAACCCGGCCCGGCCAGGGTATCGTGTGCGCTGCTAACGCGGGGGTCCTGCGTTGTGCGTCGCCTGAAAGACAACGGGCACCGCATGGCGTGGGTGAGAAATACCCTTTGAACCTGATCTGGATAATGCCAGCGCAGGGAAGCGTTCGGGCTCGCCGCTTCACCTGCCGTAGTGTTTCACCCTCCTCGCGCGAACCCGGTCCACTTCCCCACCGTCTCGTTCTCCTGCGTAGCTGTAACGCCCCACATTTGCATGGAGAGACGCATGAACGCCAACCCGAAATTCATTTCTGCGAACGCCCACGTCGACGAAGCCGCCGTCGCGCCGCTGCCGAACTCGCGCAAGGTCTACGTGACGGGCTCACGACCCGATATCCGCGTGCCGATGCGTGAAATCACGCAATCGGATACGCCGACGGGCTTCGGCGGCGAGAAGAATCCGCCCATCTACGTGTACGACACATCGGGCCCGTATACCGATCCCGACGCAAAGATCGACATCCGCGCCGGCCTGCCCGCGCTGCGTCAGGGCTGGATCGAGGCACGCGGCGACACGCAATCGCTGGACGGTTTGTCGAGCGAATACGGCCGCGAGCGCGCCGCCGATCCCGCCACCGAGCAACTGCGCTTCCCCGGCCTGCATCGCACGCCGCGCCGCGCGCAGCCCGGCAAGAACGTCTCGCAGATGCACTACGCGAAGCAAGGGATCATCACGCCGGAAATGGAATACATCGCGATTCGCGAGAACCAGCGCCGCGCCGAGTATCTGGAGAGCCTGAAGACCAGCGGCCCGACGGGCGCGAAGCTCGCCGCGATGATGGGCCGCCAGCATCCCGGCCAGGCATTCGGCGCCAGCGCATTCGGCCCGAATGGACTGACGGAAATCACGCCCGAGTTCGTGCGCGAGGAAGTCGCGCGCGGCCGCGCGATCATCCCGGCGAACATCAATCACCCGGAAAGCGAGCCGATGATCATCGGCCGCAACTTCCTCGTGAAGATCAATGCGAACATCGGCAATTCCGCCGTGACGTCGTCGATCGGCGAGGAAGTCGACAAGATGACGTGGGCGATCCGCTGGGGCGGCGACACGGTGATGGATCTGTCCACGGGCAAGCACATTCATGAGACGCGTGAATGGATCATCCGCAATTCGCCCGTGCCGATCGGCACCGTGCCGATCTATCAGGCGCTCGAAAAGGTCAACGGCAAGGCCGAGGACCTGACGTGGGAAATCTTCCGCGACACCCTCATTGAACAGGCCGAACAGGGCGTCGACTACTTCACGATCCATGCGGGCGTGCGTCTGCAGTACGTGCCGCTCACTGCCAACCGGATGACGGGCATCGTGTCGCGCGGCGGCTCGATCATGGCGAAATGGTGTCTCGCGCATCACAAGGAAAGCTTCCTGTACGAGCACTTCGAGGACATCTGCGAAATCATGAAGGCGTACGACGTGAGCTTCTCGCTCGGCGACGGCCTGCGTCCCGGCTCGATCTACGACGCGAACGACGAAGCGCAGCTCGGCGAGCTGAAGACGCTCGGCGAACTCACGCAGATCGCGTGGAAGCACGACGTGCAGGTGATGATCGAAGGTCCCGGCCACGTTCCCATGCAGCTCATCAAGGAGAACATGGACCTGCAGCTGGAATGGTGCGACGAAGCGCCGTTCTACACGCTCGGGCCGCTGACGACGGACATCGCGCCCGGCTACGACCACATTACGTCGGGCATCGGCGCGGCGATGATCGGCTGGTTCGGCACGGCGATGCTGTGCTACGTGACGCCGAAGGAGCACCTGGGCCTGCCCAACAAGGACGACGTGAAGACGGGCATCATCACCTACAAGCTCGCCGCGCACGCCGCCGATCTGGCGAAGGGCCATCCCGGCGCGCAGGTGCGCGACAACGCATTGAGCAAGGCGCGCTTCGAGTTCCGCTGGGAAGACCAGTTCAACATCGGTCTCGATCCCGACAAGGCGCGCGAATTCCATGACGAAACCTTGCCGAAGGATTCCGCGAAGGTGGCGCACTTCTGTTCGATGTGCGGTCCGCACTTCTGCTCGATGAAAATCACGCAGGACGTGCGCGACTACGCGGCGAAAGAAGGCATGAGCGACACCGAGGCGCTGAAGAAGGGTATGGAAGTGAAGGCCGTCGAGTTCATCAAGAACGGGGCGGAGATTTATCAGCGGCAGTGAATGTGAATCAGCGAGCGTTGTGATGCCGCTGGATGTGAAGCCCGCCCGCAGTTCAGGCGGGGCTTTTTTGCGCGCGTTTTTTACCGCATCGCATGGCGTCTGCATGTGCTTTTTACGTTATGGCGTGATTGTTCGATGCGTCGAAACATTTGATTACCAAACCGACACTTTGCTGACAAGCCCATACAAACAGAAACGGCCCCCGGCGATACCATCGATTCACCAGATCGGGATCGCGATTTGCGAGTCCCGTCGATAGAAACGTCAGGGAGACGCAATCATGAAAACCTTCCATCGAATCGGTGCGCTGGCTACGCTCGTGGCCGTGGTGGCAAGCCTCTCCGCATGCGACGGCATGACCCGGCGGCAGCGCGATACGGCTATCGGCGCCGGCGTCGGCGGCGCTGCGGGCGCGGCGATCGGCGGCAACGCGCTGTCGACACTGGGTGGCGCGGCCGTCGGCGGCGTGATCGGCAATCAGGTCGGCAAGTGACGCGTGTGACACGTCGAGCCGTTGATTCAAGCGCCGGCTCTTTAACAGCGACGCGCGCGCATAAGGGATATCAGTAATACGACAAATCGCCGTCGAAGGCGATGCAGGCAAACGGCTTCGAATTCCGAGTCCGCGCGGTTGCGGGCTCGGGATTTCAAGGCCGAAGGGAGATGGGCAAAGTCCGGCGCGCACGTACGCGCCGGACATGTCCTTTGACTGATCGCGCATGAAATACGCAGTTACCACTTTGTGACGTGCGGATTGAAACGCTGGCGTAAGCTCCATAAATAAAGCGCGCGAAAGGCGCGCCGCGAGATAACGAGGAGCACGTCATGAAACCGCTCGATGCAACGCTGCGCGCCGCCAGCGCCGTTGCAGCGCTGGCACTGTCGGGCGTGCTGTCCGGCTGCTACTACTATGCGCCGTACGGCTACTATCCCGGCTACGGGTACTACCCCGCTTATCCCGCCGTGCCCACGGCGGCAACGCAGCAGGAGATGCCCGTCGGACCTGGCGATCCCGCCCAGGCCGCTGCGCAGACGCAATTCACGATGCCTGGCGACAACGCGTCCTATCCGGCAGCACCCGGCTACGACACCACCGTCGCTTACGCCGCCGCGCCTGCGTACTACCCCGTCGCCTATCCCGTCTATCCCTACGGTTACCCCTACTACGGCTGGCCCGGCTGGTGGGGACCGTCGATCTCGCTGAGCTTCGGCTATTGGGGCGGATGCTGCGGCGGCCACTATGGCTACTGGGGACATCGCGGCTACTGGGGCGGCCATGGCTACTGGGGACACGGGCACGGCTACTACGGCGGAGGTCATGGCGGCTGGGGTGGCGGCCATGGCGGTTGGGGCGGAGGTCACGGCGGCTGGGGCGGCGGCAATGCATGGGCCGGCGGGGGCCACGGGCGCTCGCACTGACCGATCCGAACCGTATCGAATCCGGCAGGCGTTGGCGGTGACGATGACGTTCGCGGTCCTGTCCCGCGAACGCAACCGAACGCGCCGCTACGAATCAGCAGCCACTTCTATTCCCGCAACAACCTTCTTCGTTTTCCCTGCTTGACGGGAATCGCCAGCGCTCTATGCTGGCGGTTGCTTCTGCAACATCTGTTTAATTGCGTGATCCGACGTCGCGCGTACTCCTGCCTCCCTATTTGCGCGCGCTACGCCGCTTTCATCCGTCCAGCCCTGCCGCTTCGCCGCGTAGGTCCAGTCTCCGCGTCGAATCGAACAACGATCATGGAGACGTGATGTTCCACCAGTTTCTGACTCCCATCGGCAATTCGCTGTTGCCCTCGTTCCTCGTTGCCGCATTGCCCATTCTCGTCGTGCTGGTGCTGCTCGGCTGGGCACGTCGTCCGGCGTGGCAGGCTTCGCTGGCCGGCCTCGTCGTCGGATTGCTGATTGCGATCGTCGGCTGGCACTTTCCCGTCGGCCTCGCGCTCGATTCCGTCGCGGCGGGCGCGGTGTTCGCCTGCTGGCCCGTGATGTGGATCGTCGTCACCGCGATCCTGCTCTACAACATCGCACAGCATTCGGGCCGCTTCGCCGCTTTCCGCATGTGGATGATCGACAATCTGCCCAACGACCGGCGCATCGTGCTGGTCGTGATCGGCTTTTCGTTCGGCGCGCTGTTCGAGGGCATTTCGGGCTTCGGCACGCCGATCGCGATCACCAGTTCGCTGCTGATCCTGCTGGGCTTCCCGCCGCTCGAAGCGCTGACCTTCACGCTGATCTTCAACACGGCGCCCGTGGCATTCGGCGCGCTCGGCGTGCCCATCACGGTGCTCGGCGCAGTCACCCACCTGCCCACCGACGCGCTCGCCAAAATGGTCGGCCGCCAGTTGCCGTTCTTCGCGCTGCTGCTGCCGTTCTACGTGATCGGCGTGTATGCCGGCTTTCGCAACATGCTGCGCGTGTGGCCCGTGCTGCTGGTGTCGGGCGGCAGCTTCGCGCTGACGCAGTTCTTCACGTCGAACTTCATCAACTACAGTTTGACGGACGTGCTGTCGTCGCTGGTTTCGCTGATCCTGACAATTGCCTTCCTGCGCGTCTGGCGGCCCGCCGCCGATCCCGCGTTCGCCGTCAACGTCGATCGCGTGAACGAGACGCGCGGCAAGATCACGGGCGCGGAAGGCTGGTATCCGTGGCTGATCGTGTCGGCTGTCGTAATCATCTGGACGATCGCGAAGATCTTCATGATCGGCGACGTGAAAGTGCCTTGGCCGGGTCTCGACAAGGCTGTCTTCATCACGCTGTACAACGCGCCGTACGGCGCGATCTGGGACTTCCAGCCGCTCGCGACAGGCACCGCGATTCTCGTCGCGGCGATCATCACGGCGTTCGTCGTCAAGCTGAAACCCGGCGACTTCGGCCGGGCGATCGTCGATACATGGGTGCAGACGCGCATCGCCATTCTGACGGTGGCGACCATCGTCGGCCTCGCGTACCTGATGAACTATTCGGGCATGAACTACACGCTGGGTCTCGGCGTGGCGTCCGTAGGCGCGTTCTTCCCGCTGGTGTCGGCATTCCTCGGCTGGGTCGCCGTGTTCCTGTCGGGCAGCGATACGTCGGGCAACGCGCTGTTCGGCAACCTGCAGGTGGTCGCCGCAAATCAGCTGAACCTGAACCCGGTGCTGATGGCCGCGACCAACTCGTCGGGCGGTGTGATGGGCAAGATGATCTCGCCGCAAAACATTGCCACGGGCGTCGCGACGACCGATCTCAAGGGCAAGGAAGGCTATGTGTTCGCGAAGACCTTCAAGCATTCGATGCTGCTGACCGTCCTGCTCGGCATTCTCGTGTGGCTGCAGCAGAACGTGCTGCAATGGATGATTCCGCACTGACGCCTGTGATATGGCAACGCGGTCGCGACACGCTTCGCGCCCGCGTGATAGCGCCGATTCCTGACGGCGAATTGTCGATTCTTGCTGTTTCATCTCAACGTGAAACGACGCGCGTAATCCCGGTGTTAGCATGCGTACGCATCGCGACTCAACTGCGCGCGACACCTTCACGATGAATCCAGTCAACATCTTCCAGCTTCTCATCCTCGCCGCACTCTGGGGCGCGTCGTTCCTGTTCATTCGCGTCGGCGTGAGCGACTTCGGCGTCGCGCCGCTGATGGCGCTGCGTGTGGGCATCGGCGCGCTGTTCCTGCTGGCCGTGCTCGTCGCGCGGCGACCGTTGCGCGAGTCGGCAGCGACGTTGCGCACGCGCGCACTGCCGTTGCTCGTCGTCGGCATTCTCAATTCGGCCGCGCCGTTCTGCCTGTTCGCGTATGCGGAGATCACGCTGTCGGCGGGCGTCACGTCCGTGATCAACGCCACCACGCCGCTGTGGGGCGCGGTCGTCGCCTTCCTGTGGCTCAAGGACCGTCTGAGCGTGCTGCGTACTGTCGGTCTCGCGATCGGTTTCGCGGGCGTGCTGATGCTCGTCTGGGATCAGATCGCCACGCCGGGCGGCGCGAACATTTCGCCTGCGACGACGGCGCTCGCGGCCGCCGCCGCGCTCGGCGCGACGCTGCTATACGGCATCGCCGCCAGCTACACGAAAAAGCATCTGACGGGCGTCGACGCGCTGACGGTCGCGACGGGCACGATGATCGGCGCGACGATCGTGCTGTTGCCGCTCGCCGTGTCGTCGTGGCCCGCCGCTGCGCCGTCCATGAAGGCGTGGGGCTCGGTGATCGCGATGGGCGTCGCGTGCACGGGCATCGCCTACATGCTGTTCTTCCATCTGATCGCCGTCGCCGGTCCCGCGCGTGCGATCACTGTGACGTTCGTGATCCCCATCTTCGGCATCCTGTGGGGCGCACTGTTTCTCAGCGAGCATGTGTCGATGGGCATGCTCACGGGCTGCGCGGTGATTCTCATCGGCACCGCGCTCGCGACGGGTGTCATCAAGCGGATTCCTGGCTTTGGCGGACGCCGCGTGAGCGAGCGCTGCTGATTCGCCGACCAACCCTGCGTTGGACCTGCTGGTAACGCTAGCGGCAACACAAAAAATGGCCCGCGCTCCAATCATGGAGCGCGGGCGAAACCGCCGCCCTACGAGGATAGGCGACGGGGCCACCGAGACGGGCGCGCCCAGACGCCCGTCCATATCCCGCGATAAGCAGATCGATGCGCAGCGGGCGCAAAGCCTGAGCAAGTTCACGGTCACGCTTTCCGCGAATTCCGTTGCCTCAGGCTCAATCTCGGGGCAATTAAAAGCAGCTAGCGTGCCAAACACGCGCGCCGCAGCTTGTCTCGCGCAAACGCTTGATAGGGTGTGGAGAATCGAAAGGGAAAGCGTTGCCGGCCGCCGTGTGCGGCGCGTGTTACGGCGTAACGTCACGTTACGTGCCGGCGCGACGGGTGCGGCTCAGCGTTGTCATGGTCAATGGGTGTTGCGCTGTCCGTGAAGTCCGCGCCGCGCCACGCAGCACATCACAGCAAGCAATCAGGCTCACAATCCACATCCGGCAAGGCATGACGTCGGACCGGCTCATTCTTTGAATGTTGGCCTGATCGACAACGCGACGGCGATAAAAAAGCCCGCGTGACGATATCCGTCACGCGGGCTTTTTTTAGGCGGCCGCGCGCGGGGCGCAGCCATCGGCGTCAATGCAGCTGATCGACCATCAGCGACATGATCTGCTTTGCTTGCGGCGACGAATCGACATCGCCCTTGTCGTCGACGACGGCGACGCGCGTCTGGTTCGGCGTCACCGCGCGCACGTTCACGCGATACTGCTTGGCGACCTTCTCCTTGCGGCCGTGGAACACCTGGCTCCAGAAGCCCTGCTCGGCCGACGTCATGTCCTTCGGGTCGACATAGCGGACAAAGTAGAGGCCGCGCGTGAGATCGCGGTCGTCGACCGTAAAATTGCTGCGGTCGAGTGCGAGACCGACGCGCAGCCATGCGCGGTCATACGGCTCGCCAAGCGTCAGCTCGGTCGACGAGAACTGCGCCGACGTATCCGCCGACGACGGATCGCGCATGGGCGTCTGTCCGGCCAGCGCGACGTTCTGCGCAGCCGTTGCGGCCGCCGCCGATTTCGCGCCGCTCGTCGCCGCATTGGGCGCCGTTTGCGAGCCGGCCGGCGATACATCTGCCGCCGCATTCGCGGTACGCGTGCCCGTGTCGTTCTTGGCGAGCGTCGCCATCAGGCGCTTCAGGTATTCGGTTTCGAGCGCGGGATCATTCGGCTTCGGTTCCCACTTGCTGGTGTCGTTGTTCACGCCGCTGAGCGCTTCGCGCAGGCCCTTCTGGCTGATGAACACATACGTGCCGCCGTTCGGCGCCGCTTCCAGACGGGTGCGGTATTTGTTGCGCTCGGCCGTCACGTACGAGTTGCCCATCGCCTTCGACAGCGTGCTGCGGATCAGGCCGTCGTTGATGGACGGATGCGTTTCGTTCCAGTCCGTCTCCATCACGCCCTTGTCGCGCTGGTCGACGACGAGCAGAAAGCCCTGCTCCTGCCAGAAACGGCGGATTTGCGGCCACGCCTTGTCCGGGCTCTGATTGTCGAGGACGAGCCAGCTTTCCGTGCCGTCGCGCTGGATGTGCATGCCGGCGACGGCGGGTGCGACCACTGCCGTGTTCGGCGCATCGCTTTGCACCTGCTGCAACGTGGACAACGAGGTCTGACCGCTTTGCGGCGGCAGCGAACGCTGGTCCGCGGTTTCCTCGAGCATGTTCGGCGGAACAGCGAGTGACACTTCCTTCGATTTCGAGTCGCTCTTGTAGTCGATCTTGGTCGGCGACGACGTGCCGCAGCCGGCGACCAGACCGCCTGCCATCAGCAATGCTGCAAACCGCTTGGTAAGACGAAGTTCAGTCATGTTCCAGGAATCCTTCCTATAAGCCACGGAAGCCACGGCAAGTCCGTGGACTAACCCATCATTTTACCGGCCCGGCGACGCGAAGTGCAAAAAGCGCGGCTTACCGCGCCTCATTTAGCCTTTCGGTCGAGGCCCGATTGACCCGTCCGCTCGCTTGCGACGGGTGTTCGAATGACGAACTTTCGCGTAGGGGCCCCGCGCCGCAAAAAAACCGCACGCATCATCTCACAATGAGCCGGGAAGTCTCCATTTTGGCCAGGTCTTCGGCTCGGTATTTAACGTTTCGCCACAGTGTTTTGCGCGGCTGGGAGGCTCGATCGCCTTGCGCTATGTCATTGATTTCTATGAATGAAATGTGCGCGGTCGAGAGGTCGTATGGCGAGGCACGCACGTAACGTTTCTGCGCTCGCAAATCGCATCTCAAAACCTCGGTGTTATCTTGAAATGACGATCTCAAAAATAAATCCGAGGGTCCGAGGGAGTTGCACATGTCGTTCACCACTACTCATCCGGCGACCGCCATCGCCGCATCCGTCGTATTCGCCCTGTGCGCTAACGGACTCGCTACCGAGGACGCACGCGCCCAGCTCGGCGGCACGATGCCCGCGTCCCAGGTCACCGGCAATCCGGCACAGCGGGTGTTGCCGGGCAGCGCGGTGCGGGTACGCTCGACCGTCGATGCAGGCGGCACGACCATCAACGAGTATGCAACGGGCGACGGTTTGATCTTCGCCTACGCGTGGCAAGGCCCGACCATGCCGGATCTCACGCGAATGCTAGGCCCGTATGCCGAGCGTTATCGCGCGCGGGCAGCGGCGCAGTTCGACGCGACGGGACATCTTCATGCATCGCGCGTCGAGCAAGCGGACGTCATCGTTGAATCGGGCGGACAGATGCGCAGTTATGTCGGTCGGGCGTGGCTGCCGGCGGCCCTTCCAGCCGACGTTTCGCTCGCCGATCTGCGCTGACGGGATGTCCCATGAATACCGTACTAATAGACGCAGCTCGCTTTGCGCAGGGCACGATCGTCGCGCTCGCCACACTGGTCATGGTAGCGGGATGCGGCGGCGGTGGTTCCAGCACGACGAACACCGCCGGGAATTCGCCCCAGTCGACACCCGCTTCGCCTGGCGCGACGGCCAGCAGCCCGGCATCGGGCAGCGTGCCCGCGCCCGCGAGCGCGCCCGTCGCGACAGTGCCGCAATCGACGATCCCCAATGTTCACCCCGTCGTCGTCACGTCGACGCCCACGCAGACCCGCAACATGCTCACGACGAGCGTGACGGTATGCGTGCCCGGCACGTCGAATTGCGTGACGATCGACAACGTGCAGGTGGATACGGGTTCGCAGGGCCTGCGCGTGCTTGCCTCACAATTGCCGGCGAGCCTGGTGCTGCCAGCCGTGCCCGCCACACCACCGGCGGGCACGGCAAACACGGTCAATGGGGAATGCAGCGTGTTTGGAACGGGCTTCACCTGGGGCGCCGTGCGCACCGCCGATGTCCGCATGGCCAGCCAGCTCGCGCCCGGCATCCCGATCCAGGTAATCGCCGATCCTTCCGTCCCGACGGTGCCCTCCGATTGCGCCGCTTCGGGCCTGCCAATGATGACGCCCAGCGCGCTGCGCGTGAACGGCATTCTTGGCGTCGGCCTGTTTTCCGCCGATTGCGGCGGCGGCTGTATCTCGTCGGCCTTGCCCCGTTGGTATTACGCGTGCGACTCGACGGGCTCGTGCACATCGACCAGACAGCCCCTTGCTCAACAGGTGGCCAACCCCATCAGCCAGTTTGCGCTCGACAACAACGGCATCGTGCTCGACCTGCCCGCCGTGGGGCCGAACGGCGCGGCGACGTTGAATGGATCGATGATTTTCGGCATTGGCACGCAGGCCAACAACACGCTCGGCAACGCGACTGTGCTGAAGGCCAACACGACGAGTGGCTATGTGACAACCTCCCTCAACGGACAACCCTATTCACAAAGCTTTTTCGACAGCGGTTCGAACGGCCTGTTCTTCCCGAGCACGACACTCGCGCGTTGCGGCTTCTGGTGGTGCCCCGCGTCGACGCAATCGATGACGGCGACGGTGACGGGCACCAACGGTGCATCGGCTTCACCGGGATTTTCGATCGCCAACGCGCAAGCGCTGTTCGCCACCCAAAACAATGCCTTCAATAACCTTGGCGGCCCCTCGAACGCGTTCGACTGGGGGCTGCCGTTCTTCTTCGGACGGCGGGTCTACACTGCGATCGAATCGCGCCTGACTTCCGCCGGCAAGGGACCGTTCTACGCGTTCTGAACCTTCCGCTCAGGCGCGGTAATGAACGGTCGTGTCGCGGTGGATGGCACGGTGTCAAAGAAACGGACCCCGTGCCAGATCACCGGCGTCAGTTGCCGAGCACGATGCCGACACCAGCACGCACAATCGTGCTGTTACTGCCCGACGACGCTACGCCAGCATTGAGGTTGATCGTCCCCTTCTCGTTCCAGCGCGACACGCCCAACCCGAATGCGGCCTGGCCGCGATAGCCGGCGACACCAGCGTTGAGCGTCGTGCGTCCGGGCAGATACGGCGTAACGATCTGCAAGGCAGAAGCGGAGGCAATGCCTTTTCGCGTGCTTCGGTCGAGATCGTTGATCGACTGATAGGTCTGGTCGACAGCCGTATTCAACTGGTTCAGGTTGACCGCGTCCGTGCCGAGCGTGCCGGGCGCGACGTTGACGATCTGCCGCTCGCTGCCGGCCTGACCCACCGAGACGGTATTCGCCCGATCCGCAACCGAGCCTGCCCCGAGCGCAACCGAACCGCTGGCGGTGGCCTGGCTCCCCGCGCCAAACGCCGACGCGTTCGCGCCACTGACGACGGCCTGCGCGCCGATGGCCGTCGCCGCGGCGGAATTGGCTCGCGCGCCGCCGCCGATCGCAGTTGCCTGATCGCCATTAGCGAGCGCGGCTGCGCCTACCGCCGTAGCATGGGTACCTGTCGCGGACGCGGCTTCCGTCGCGGCATCTCCATTCGCGCTCACGAATGGCGTGGACGCCGTTTGAACGTTGATGACGCTGTTCAGTGCGTCGTTCAACTGACTGAGGTTGACGGCGTCGCCAGCAAGCACGCCATTCGCCAGATTGTGAATGACAGTGCCGCCCGCCACGCCTTGCCCGAGCGTCACGCTCGCGTAATCGACCTGGCCGCCCGCGTTGTCATAGACCACCGCGCTCGCCATATGACCATTGCCGTCAACCAGCCCCGCCTGCTTCAACTGGGCGACGTTGACTGCGTCGGTGTCGGCCGTACCTGCGGCGACATGCGTGATCTGCCGCTCGTTACCCGCCGATCCCACCGACACCGAATTGGCGCGATCCACCACCGCGTTCGAACCGAGCGCGACCGAATTCGAAAACGCAGCCTGCGCGCCGCCGCCGATCGCGACGGACTCCACGCCTGTTGCCAGCGAGTCGGCAAGTGTCGAATTGGCATGGAAGTAGCGCGGTTCCACGCCGTTGTTGATCACGTTGCCGAGTGCGATGTTGAGGTCATTGATCGCGCTGGTGTTGGTCGTCACCCGGGTATCGAGATTGCCGAGCGCGTCGCCGACATTGCGAAACACGCTGCCGCCGACGCGGTAGGTCGGTGCCACGACCGTGCCATCGGGAGACACCGACGCGCCGCCACCGAGTGCCGACGCAACACTTGCGCTCAGCCCGTACAGTTGGCTACCGTTGATCGCGTCGCGGCTGGCAGCATCGACAGCACCGTTGGCCACGTTGCCGAGCCGCACGGGCGCACTTGCCGTCACACCGCCCAGCGTGACGGCGTCGTGCGCGGGCGAGTCGTACATGACGGCATCGGCCAGACCCGACGACACAGCATCCCGCAATTGACCGACGTTGACCGCGTCCGTGGTGGCCGTGCCCGCTGCGACATTGACGATCTGGCGTTGCAGCGTTGCATTGCCCACCGACACCGTGTTCGCCCGGTCAGCCTTCGCGTTCGCGCCCAACGCGACAGCGTTGTCCACGAGGACGACGCTGTTCGCCCCCAGCGCCAGGCTGTCTGTGGCGTTCGAACCGGTGAAGGCGTTGAAGCCGAAAGCGAGCGAGCGCTGCCCCGTCGCAACTGAAAACGAACCGAGCCCGAGCGAGTCGCTGCCGTCCGCCGCCGCCATATAGCCGATCGACACCGCCCGGTCCGCATTGAAGCCTGTCGACGCGCCATAGCCGATCACCGTCGAGTTCATAGCCAATGCTGCCGACAGCGAGCCGACCGCAGTTGATCCGGTGCGCGCCGCGCCCGCCCCTGCTCCGACGGCCAGCGCGTTGTCGCCCCACGCATCCGCGGACGGCCCAATGGCCATTGTGTTCAGGGTGTTCGCGGCCGTGGTGGGCGCGCCCGTCATGACGTTATTGCTCACCGCGATGTAGTCGGTGACGGGAGCAGCGCGCGCCGCCAGCGGCGCCCCTACCATCGTGCCGACACTGATCGCGACGGCCACCCCTGCATACCCGCGGCGGTCGAAGCGCCCTTTCCCGCGGCGAACCGGCGAAGAAGCCCGCTCACGTCCAACATCTGTTCCACTTTGCAAATTGCTCATCCAAAACCTTGGTACGAGTAACAACCTCTCCCCTAGAACGCGGCAACGTACGGGGCGTGGCGCATTTGCTTCGCATACCGAATCAATGTAATTACAGTATTCGAGAAACAGTTGCGCCTACGCGTCCGCACGGATGCCTCCTACGTACCGCCACTTCTTCGATGTCGGTTACGACAGGCAAATCCTACGGAGACGCTTCATCCGTCAATACAAGAAAACTCCCAAAGTCGGAATTATTCGATGGGGGGACGCGACGCGCGTCGAGCGGCCACGCCAGCCGCACGACGCGAGTCCGATGATCAGCAAGGGAAAGTGAGCAAACCGGCCTGACGAAAACCGGCGAGAGAGAAGCGGGGTTACGCGCCCCAATGGCGATGAAACCTAGCCCGCCCTACGAGCCGCCGCCCGCCAGCACCTGTTCGAGCGCCATAGAACGTGCGGCTTCCTCGGCTGCTTCAGGGGTATCGAACACGCTGCCGGACACATGGACCTGATGCCATTCGGGTTTATCGGCGGCGTCGCGGAAGATACGAAAGCGCGCGCAGTAGCCGCGCGGCGTGACGGGCACTACGTCGATATCGACGGATGCGCCTTCAATCTGATGTCTGACGAAGCCGTCCATGCTGCCCTCCTGACATCTGCGTTGCACGCGGAAATCCTAGCATGGCGGGAGTGCGTGCGTTGCAGCATGGCCGAACTGCGGAGGGACCGCCCGCATCACTCGTCGGCGTGCGATCCGTCGTCCGGCGAGGTGTCTTTCGCGAGGCGTGCCGGCGCCAGCCAGCGGAACCCGCTCTGCTGGCCGTTGGCGTCGTACGTGCACTCGGCTGCGGCGGGCACCGCTGTCGTTGGCGGCTGAGTCCTGGCGATCGCGGCCACGACGGGCGCAAGCAGCCCGGCTTCCAGGATATTGGTGTTGGGCGGCTTGGCGACGGCGGCTTCCGAAGCCGTCTGCGGATGCACGAGCGTGCCTTCGACGACCACGCGGCTGCCATGAATGCCCGAACCGGCGTGCACCACCTTTAACGTGTCGCTGCCTGAAAGCTCGCTCGCCGACTGCCGCATGGTCTGCTCGCATGCGCTCGTGTTTTTATACACGTCCGCGCAACCCGCGGACAAAGCGGCGGCAACCATGCAGCAGGCGATAACAGGCGTACGGGTCTTCATCGATCTTCCATCATTCGGGGCGACGGCCATTGTAGCGTAGCTGTCCGCAGCCGGCATGAAGCGCGGGCGCCACAACGAAACAAGGGCGCCCGCAGGCGCCCTTGCAGCGATGCATCGAGCCCGCGTTCAGTCTTCCCAGCTATCGGGCAGGCTCTGCGTGAGCGTCGACACGAAGCTCGCAGTTTCCGGCTGCTTCGGCCGCGTGAAGATGTCGCGCGAATGACCCTGCTCGACGATCGAGCCGTTGCTCAGAAACACGACATTGCGCGCGATCGATGCCGCAAGCCGCAAGTCATGCGTCGCCATCAGCATCGTCATGCCTTCCTTCGCGAGCTGGCGCAGCACTTCCACCACTTCGGCGGCAAGGCCCGGATCGAGCGCGGAGGTCGGCTCGTCGCACAGCAGCACTTCCGGCGAAGGCGCAAGCGCCCGCGCAATCGCGACGCGCTGCTGCTGGCCGCCCGACAGCGTGACCGGCCACGCATCGGCCTTATGCGCGATACCGACCTTTTCCAGCAGTTCGAGCGCGCGCACCCGCGCGCGTTCGCGATCCCACTTCTGCACGGTGAGCAGCCCTTCCATCACGTTCTCGATCACCGTGCGATGCGGGAACAGCTGGAAGTTCTGGAACACCATGCCCGTGCGGCGGCGAATCGCCAGCACTGCTTCTTTCGACGGCTTCTCCGTGCGGCTGAACTGGATGCGCTGGTCGCCGAGTTCGAGCGAGCCGGCTTCGGGAATTTCGAGCAGGTTCACGCAGCGCAGCAGCGTGCTCTTGCCGCTGCCCGAAGGCCCGATCAGCGCCGTCACGTTGCCTTGCGCGAGCGCGAGATCGACGCTGTTCAGCACGCGATGATCGCCGAAATACTTTTCGATTTTTTCGAGGCGGATCATCGTTCAGTTACCCGATGTGAAAAGCGCGTGACGGCCGAAGCGGCGTTCGAGGCGCACCTGCGCGGACGACAGCACCGAACTGAACACCAGATAGATCAGCGCGGCTTCCGTATAGAGGATCAGCGGCTCGTAAGTCACCGAGGCAATACGCTGCGCGGCCTGGAAAATTTCCGGCACGGTCAGCACGGCGGCTAGCGACGTGTCCTTCACGAGCGCGATAAACGAGTTCGACAGCGGCGGCAACGCGACGCGCGCCGCCTGCGGCAGGATCGCGCGGCGCAGCGCCTGGCCGCGCGTCATGCCCATCGAATACGCGGCTTCCCACTGGCCTTTCGGGATCGACTCGATCACGCCGCGTATCACTTCCGAGTTATACGCGCCGACGTTCAGCGAGAAGCCGATGATGGCCGCCGTCAGCGGATCGAGCACGATCCCCACGTTCGGCAGGCCATAGAAGATGACGAACAGCTGGACCAGCAGCGGCGAGCCGCGAAACAGCCACACGTAGAACCGCACGACCGCCACCGACCAACCCGGCCCGAACAGCCGGATCAGCGCGACGACGAACGCGAGCACGATGCCGATCGCAAACGACACGAGCGTCAACGGCACGGTGAATACGAGGCCCGCGTACAGCAGCGGCCACAGCGATTCACCCATCAGGTGCAACCATGCAGGCATGATTCAGACTCGCCTTATCGCTTACTTGGAAACGTCTTTGCCGAAGTACTTTTCGGAGATCTTCGCGTACGTGCCGTCGGCCTTGATCTCGGCCAGCGCCTTGTTGATGGCGGCCTGCAGTTCAGGATTGCCCTTGCGGATCAGCACGGCCGAATGGTCCGAACTGTCCGACGAGGTATCGATGGCGGCGATCTTCACCTTCGCATCCGGCTTGTGCTTCTTGAAGTCGAGGAACGACAGCGAGTCGTTGACCGTCGCGTCGACGCGGCCCGATGTCAGCAGGTCGATCGATTCGTTGAAGCCCTGCACGGGGATCACTTCGGCGCCGTGCGAGGCGGCGATCTTGCCGAAATTGCTGGTCAGCGTGTTGGCCGACTTCTTGCCCTTCAGGTCGTCGAAATTCTTGATCGTGGTGTTGTTCGAGGCCACGATCAGCGCCGCGTGCGACACGATGTACGGGTCCGAGAAGTCGTACTTCTGCTTGCGCGCGTCGGTCACGGCCACTTCGTTGATGACCGCGTCGTAGCGGTTCGCGTCGAGACCGGCGATCAGGCCGTCCCATTTGCCTTCGACGAACTCTGCCTTCACGCCCAGCTTGGCCGCGATCGCGCGGGCAATATCGACGTCGAAGCCCGTCAACTGGTTCGACGAGTCGTGGTACGTGAACGGCGCATACGTGCCTTCCGTGCCGACCTTGAAGGCGCCGGCGGACTTGATCCTGGCGAGGTCGTCAGCGGCGAATGCGGCCGTCGCCGTTGCGACTTGCAACAGGCCGATCAGCAGAAGGGATCGAATCGACTTCATAGAGTGTGCTCCGAGGTTCGTTTTGTCCGGTTTTGCGCGTTGTCTGCAGGAACACCCGTCCGGCAGCGTGGGCGGACTGTAGCAAACGGCCCTTATTTCCACAACGCATTTGAAGGCTTATATATATGCCGGACGGGAATAACCGGGCCGAAATATTGGGGTTGGGCAATGCGGGAGTATACGGTGGCAGGCCAAACCCCTGCAGGCCATGGGGCCTTACGCATGCCTGCAACGCGGCGCGAAAGCATACCCGAAAACGAAAACGGCCGCTCCCGCTGCGAAAATGCGGGGCGGCCGCGTGTGCTGCGACGCGAAGAGGCGGCTGCGGCAACGCCGCTACCGCTCGACGGGATGCGGCTCCTTCAGTTTGTTCGCGACCCGCACGGCGTCGTAATAGGCGGCGTTCGGCGGACGCTTCAGATATTGGCCCGCGCCGCGTTGCGCGCGCAGATCGCCGTCGGCCCACGCATGCGCGCCGCGCGTGAACGTGTGCATTGCCACGCCCTGCACCGTCATCCCTTCGAACACGTTGAAGTCGACCTTCTGATGATGGGTCTTCACCGAGATCGTCCTGGTCGCGGCCGGGTCCCAGATGACGAGATCCGCATCCGCGCCGACCTGCACCGCACCCTTGCGCGGGTACAGGTTGAAAATCTGCGCGGCGTTCGCCGACGTGATGCGCACGAACTCGTTCGGCGTGATGCGCCCCTGGTTCACACCCTCATGCCACAACACCGACATCCGGTCCTCGACGCCGCCGCAGCCGTTCGGAATCTTCGTGAAGTCGTCGCGGCCCATCGCTTTCTGCGACGCGCAGAATACGCAGTGGTCGGTGGCCGTGGTGTGCAGCTGGCCTGATTGCAGCCCGCGCCACAACGCCTCGCGATGCTCGCTCGTGCGGAACGGCGGGCTCATCACGTGCGCGGCGGCGCGCGTCCAGTCGGGATCGCGATACACCGATTCGTCGATCACCAGATGGCCCGGCAACACTTCGCCGAACACGCGCTGCCCTTCGTTGCGCGCACGCGAAATCGCCTCGACGGCCTCTTTCGACGACACATGCACGATATACACGGGCACGCCGAGCACCTGCGCAATACGGATCGCGCGATTCGCGGCCTCCCCTTCCACTTCGGGCGGACGCGACAACGGATGCGCCTCCGGTCCCTTGAAGCCCTTCGCGAGCAACTGTTTCTGCAACTGGAATACGAGTTCGCCGTTTTCCGCATGCACGGTCGGCAGCGCGCCGAGTTCGAGCGACCGCGAGAAGCTGTTCACGAGAACTTCGTCGTCGGCCATGATCGCGTTCTTGTAGGCCATGAAGTGCTTGAAGCTCGACACGCCATGCTCGTGCACGAGCGTACCCATGTCGCGATACACGGAATCGTCCCACCATGTCACGGCCACATGAAAGCCGTAGTCTGACGACGCCTTCTCGGCCCAGCCGCGCCATTCCCTGAACGCATCCATCAGCGGCTGCTTCGGGCTGGGAATCACGAAGTCGATGATGCTCGTCGTGCCGCCCGACAGGCCCGCCGCCGTGCCCGTATAGAAGTCGTCGCTGGCCGTCGTGCCCATGAAGGGCAGCTCCATATGCGTGTGCGGATCGATGCCGCCCGGCATCACGTACTGATCGTGCGCATCGACGATGTTCGCGCCCGCGGGCGGATCGATCGTGCGTTCGATCTGCAGGATCGTGCCGCCGTCCTGCGGGTCCGCGATCAGCACGTCGGCTCTGTGCGTGCGGTCCGAATCGATTACCGTGCCGCCGCGAATCAGGGTTGTCATCGGTTGCCTCCTCTATTAATTCGTCAGAACCGCGTGTTTTACGCGCTCGCCATGCTCGCGCCGGGACTGCGGCGCATCTTCATCCACGTGCCGTACACAATGGATGCGAGCGCCAGTCCCACGAACCATGCGTACGTGTAAAGCGTGTTGAAGAACGCAGGCACGTTCGGGAACGATGCGGGAAACGCGGTATGCAGAAAGCCCGGCAGATTCGGCAGCACGCCGATCACGAGCGCCACGACAGCGGCGATGTTCCAGCCGCCCGTGTAGCTGTATTCGCCGTTCTCGTCGAACAGTTCGCGCTGGTCGAGCCGCGTGCCGCGAATGAAGAAGTAGTCGACCATCAGGATGCCCGCAACAGGCCCGAGCAAGGCCGAATAACCCACTAGCCACGTGAAAATATAGCCCTGCGTAGTTGCGAGAATCTTCCACGGCATCATCACGATGGCGATGGTCGCGGTAATCATCCCGCCCGCGCGATATGAAATACCCTTCGGCCACACGCTCGAAAAGTCATACGCGGGGCCGACCAGGTTGGCCGCGAGGTTGCAGCACATCGTATCGAGCGTGAGGATGATCAGCGCGACGCCGACGCCGATGCCCGTCATGCGGCTGGTCAGATCGATCGGGTCCCAGATTGCCTTGCCGTAAATCACGACCGTCGCCGACGTGACGACCACCGAGATCACCGACAGCAACGCCATCGGCACAGGCAGCCCGATCGACTGGCCGACGATCTGGTCGCGCTGCGTCTTCGCAAAGCGCGTGAAGTCGGGAATGTTGAGCGCAAGCGTCGCCCAGAAGCCGACCATTGCCGTGAGGCCCGGCCAGAACGTGACCCAGAACAGCCCTTCTTTCTTGCCGCCCGGCGCGAATTGCGAAGGCGCCGACAGCATTGAGCCGACACCGCCCGCTTTCGACGTCGCCCACCAGACCAGCGCGATGCACATCACGACCTTGATCGGCGCGGACCAGCTTTCGAGCCAGCGAATCGAGTCGGTGCCGTGCACGATGAAGTAGATCTGCAGGGCCCAGAACGCGAGGAAGCACGCAAGCTGCCCGATCGAGATGTCGAGAAACGGCAGCGCCGCGCCGTGCAGCGCGTTGCCCGTCAGGATATTGAGCAGCGTATAGATCGCGCTGCCGCCGAGCCATGTCTGGATGCCGTACCACCCACACGCGACGATCGCGCGCAACATCGCGGGCAGTTTCGCGCCCTGCGTGCCGAACGACGATCTCACCAGCACCGCGTACGGAATGCCGTGCTTCGCGCCCGCGTGGCCGATCAGCAGCATCGGCACCAGCACGATCAGGTTGCCGAGCAATACCGTCAACACCGCCTGCCACGGCGACATGCCCTCTTCCGTCAAACCGGCCGCCAGCATGTACGACGCGATGTTCATCACCATGCCGACCCATAACGCGGCGAAGTGATACCACTTCCACGTGCGCTGCGCGGGGCCCGTCGGCGCAAGGTCTTCGTTGTAGAGACTGCTGCCGGCGTGAGTCGCATCGGCGGATTGCGCTGTCTGCTTCATCGATGGATCTCCACTTGACCGCTCGTTGATTGTTGAAGTTCAGGCCGCTTTGACCGCGTGTTCCTGCGCGTGCGTTTTTTCAGGTGCGTCTGCAACGACTCGCGCCGGATTGTTCGGATGCGTGGTCCAGTTCGCGTACTCGCCGCTGTCGACACGCTCCATCGTGATGCATTGCTCGACGGGACACACATGCATGCAAAGATTGCACCCAACGCATTCCGCATCGACCACTTCGAAATGACGCTTGCCGTCCTTCTCGCGCGTGATCGCCTGATGCGATGTGTCTTCGCAGGCGATGTGACAGAGGCCGCACTGGATGCACTTGTCCTGATCGATGCGGGCCTTGATGTCGTACTTCATGTTCAGATACTTCCAGTCCGTGACATTCGGCACCGCGCGGCCGCGAATGTCGTCGAGCGTCGCGTAGCCTTTTTCGTCCATCCAGTTCGACAGGCCGTCCGCGAGATCGGAGACGATGCGAAAACCATAGTGCATGGCGGCCGTACACACCTGCACGCTGCCCGCGCCGAGCACCATGAACTCGGCCGCGTCGCGCCACGACGAAATGCCGCCGATACCGGAGATCGGCAGATTCGGCGTTTCAGGGTCGCGCGCGATCTCGGCGACCATGTTCAACGCGATCGGCTTCACGGCCGGGCCGCAGTAGCCGCCGTGCGTGCCCTTGCCGTCGACGGTCGGCATCGGCGCCATCTGGTCGAGATCGACGGCGACGATCGAGTTGATCGTGTTGATCAGCGACACGCCGTCCGCGCCGCCCTTGAAGGCCGCGCGCGAGCCCATGCGAATGTCGCTGATGTTCGGCGTGAGCTTGACGAGGCAGGGCAGCTTCGAGCCTTCCTTCACCCAGCGCGTGACCATCTCGATGTACTCCGGCACCTGACCGACTGCGGAGCCCATGCCGCGTTCGCTCATGCCGTGCGGACAGCCGAAGTTGAGTTCGACGGCATCGGCGCCCGTGTCTTCGACGAGCGGCAGAATCCATTTCCAGTCGCGCTCGTTGCACGGCACCATCAGCGAGACGATCATCGCGCGGTCGGGCCAGTCGCGCTTGACCTGCGTGATTTCACGCAGATTGACGTCGAGCGGCCGGTCGGTGATCAGCTCGATGTTGTTCAGGCCCGCGATACGCTGACCGTTCCATTGCACCGCGCCGTAACGCGAACTGACGTTGACCACATGCGGGTCGAGCCCAAGCGTCTTCCATACGACGCCGCCCCAGCCCGCTTCGAATGCGCGGTTCACGTTATAGGCTTTGTCGGTCGGTGGCGCAGACGCGAGCCAGAAAGGATTCGGCGACGTGATGCCGGCAATCGTGCAGCGAAGATCAGCCATGTTCGGCTCCGTGGGGATTCGGTTTTGTCGTTTTCGCGTGATGCGTGCTTGCGTTCTCGCTTCAGGCCGCTTTGACGGCAGCGAGCGCGAATGCGGCGTCGATCGATGCCGCCGCGAGCTTGCCGTCCTGCACCGCCTGCACGGTCAGATCGATGCCGCCCGATGCCGCGCAATCGCCGCCCGCCCAGACCTTGTCCAGCGACGTGCGCAGGTCCGCGTCGACCGCGATGCGGCTTTGATCGAGCGTCAACAGTTCGTGATCGAGCCCGACGCTCACGAGCGTCTGACCGATTGCCTTGAGCACCATGTCGGCTTCGAGCGTGAAACGCTCGGCGCTGCCATCGCTCGCCGTGCGCTCGAACTCCACGCCCGTCACATTTCCGTCGCTGCCCGTCAATCGCACGGGCAGCGCATGCGTGACGAGCGTCACGCCCTGCGTCTGCGCGAAATCGCGCTCGGCCCACGTCGCGCTCATCGACTCGACGCCGCGCCGGTACACCATCGTGACGCTCGTCGCGCCGAGCTTGCGGCTTTGCACGGCAGCATCGACAGCCGTATTGCCGCCGCCGATCACGATCACGCGGCGACCCACGGGCACGGTCGCGAGATCGCTCGCCTGACGTACCTGCTCGATGAAATCGACGGCGTTCATCACGCCGTTCAGCGCTTCGCCTTCGAGTGCGAGCGCGCGCACGCCTGCAAGGCCGATCGAAAGAAACACCGCGTCGTGTTGTTGACGCAGTAAATCGAGCGACATGTCATGTCCCAGCGTCATGCCCGTCTTCAATTCAATGCCGCCTACCGACAACAGCCACTGCACTTCGCGCTGCGCGAAGTCATCGACCGTTTTGTATGCGGCAATGCCGTATTCGTTGAGGCCGCCGCCTTTGTCGTGCGCGTCGTAAATCGTCACGCGATGACCCGCCACGGCGAGACGATGCGCGCATGCCAGCCCCGCCGGACCCGCGCCGACGACGGCCACATGCCGCCCGCTTTCCGGCGCGCGCGTGAACTTCACGGCATCGCGCGCCATTGCCCAGTCGGTTGCATGACGCTGCAATGCGCCAATCGCGACGGGCTTCGCATCCTGGTGATTGCGCACGCATGCGCCTTCGCAAAGAATTTCGGTCGGGCACACGCGCGAGCACATGCCGCCTAATGGATTCGCCGACAGAATATCGGTGGCGGCGCCCTTCAGATTGCCATTGCCGATCTTGCGGATGAAGCTCGGAATGTCGATTTGCGTGGGACACGCCTGCACGCACGGCGCGTCGTAGCAGTAATGACAGCGGCTCGCGGCCGCGGCCGCGGCAGTGGGATCGAGCAGCGGCGCAATGTCGGCGAATTCGCATGAAAGCTGTTCGGACGACAGGCGCTGTGCCGCGATGTCGCCCGTTTGCCTGATAGCCATAGCTATTCCTTGATCAAAGTGAGGACGTAGCCGTGCCTGCCGGCTTCGCGTGAGCGAAGCCGGGACGGCGTGTTGTGTGGGACCAGCGTTACAGCGCGATCAGCCTCTTACGATGCCGGTTCGCATGCGCGCTCCAGCATCGCGTGCAGCAACACGTTCGCGCCCGCTTCAATCCACTCGGGCGTTGCGTCTTCGATTTCGTTGTGACTGATGCCGTCCACGCACGGCACGAACACCATCGATGTCGGCGCCACCTGCGACAGATAGCACGCGTCGTGGCCCGCGCCCGACACCATGTCGCGATGCGGATAGCCGAATCGCTCGGCGGCGGCGCGCACGGAATTCACGCATGCCGCGTCGAACCTGACGGGCTCGTAGTAGAAGATCTGTTCGAGCTGTGTTTCGAGGCCAATGCCGCCCGCGATCTTCGCCACGCCTTCGCGCAGCGCGGCGTCCATCTTGGCGAGCACGGCATCATCGGGATGACGGAAATCGACGGTGAAAAATACGCGGCCCGGAATCACGTTGCGCGAGTTCGGATGCACCTGCATCATGCCGACCGTCGCGCAGGCGAGCGGCGCATGATCGAGCCCGATACGGTTGACGAGATCCACCACGCGCGCCGCGCCGAGCAACGCATCCTTGCGGCGCGGCATCGGCGTCGGGCCGGCGTGCGCCTCCTGGCCCGTCAGCGTGATTTCGTACCAGCGTTGCCCTTGCGCATCGGTGACGACGCCAATCGTCTTGTCTTCCGCTTCGAGTATCGGCCCCTGTTCGATGTGCAATTCGAACGCGGCATGGAGCGGCCGGCCGCCGCACGGCACATCGCCCGCATAGCCGATGCGCTTCAGTTCCTCGCCGATCGTCTTGCCGTCGACGTCCTTGCGCGACAGACCATAGTCGAGCGTGAACACGCCGGCGAACACGCCGGACGCCACCATCGCGGGCGCGAAGCGCGAGCCTTCTTCGTTGGTCCAGATCACGACTTCGATCGGATGCTCGGTTTCGATGCCGCGATCGTTGAGGCTACGGATCACTTCGAGACCGCCCAGCACGCCGTAGATGCCATCGAAGCGGCCGCCTGTCGGTTGCGAGTCCGCGTGCGAGCCCGTCATCACGGGCAGCGCATTCGGGTTCACGCCCGCGCGCCGCATGAACACATTGCCCATCTGATCGACGCTGATCGTGCAACCTGCTTCCTTCGCCCAGCTGACGATCAGGTCGCGCCCCTCCTTGTCGAGATCGGTCAGCGCGAGGCGGCAGACACCGCCCTTCTGCGTCGCGCCGATCTTCGCCATCGTCATCAGGCTGTCCCACAGACGTTTGCCGTTGACGGTGATCGACGTATCGAGTCCTCGCTTCAACGCTTCGGATACCGCATTCATTCGTCTTGCTCCTCTGGATCAACCCGCTTTGCAGTTCAACCGCGAGCGGCTTTGCTTGCGCTCGCGACGAAGTGAAACTGGTGCATCGGCGGTGCGTTCGAATTCGCTTTGGGGCACGCATGCACAGCATGCGTGCAGGTCTTTCAAGCCCGCGTTCTAGCGGTAAACCCTCGATACCGGCCGCTTCGCGAATCCTGTCCGATTGGACAGGTTGTAGCCGATTAAAAACATCAAATCAATGTCTTTCGTGCGGACAGGAACAGATGAACCTGAGAGCGAGAACCATGCCATTGCAACGCAGCATGACCTTTCCGCACGCGCAATGAAACGGTGCATACGTTGATGTCGATCGCGACACGAGCGGCTAGAATGAAGCGCGACGCGGCACAAAGGCTAACGATGAGACACGACGACACAATAGTGAGCGAGACCGGAAACGACGAAGCGCCCGCACCTTTGCGGCGGCGCAAGGCTCATATTCGTGAGAGCAATGAAGCGCATCTGCTGGCCTGTGCGGAAGCCGTTTTTGCGGAGCGCGGTTTCGAAGGCGCCAGCACGGCGATGATCGCGGAACGCGCTGGCCTACCGAAAGCCAACGTCCACTACTATTTTCCGACCAAGCTGGCGCTCTACCGGCGCGTGCTCGAAGACCTGTTCGAAGACTGGCATCGGGCGGCGAATACCTTCGAAGGCAGCGACGATCCCGTCGAGGCAATCGGCGGCTATGTGCGCGCGAAGATGGCGTTGTCGCGGAGGCGGCCGCTCGGCTCGAAGGTGTGGGCGAACGAGATCATTCACGGCGCGGACCACATGCTCGACATTCTCGAGCAGCGCGTGAAGCCGTGGCTGGATACGCGCGTGACCGTCATCGACGACTGGATCGCGCGCGGCCTGCTCGCGAATGTCGATGCGCAAACGCTGATGTATATGATCTGGGCCACAACGCAGCACTACGCGGATTTCGACGCGCAGATACGCGCGCTGGGCGGCAAGCGCGCATTGTCGCAAAAGGCCTTCGACGCAACCACGGAGCAGGTCGTGCAGCTCGTGATTCGCGCGTGCGGGGCGAGGTCTCCGTCGAAGAAGAGCTGAGGGCCCCGCGCGCTCAGTATGTTTCCAGGTGCAGGCGCCCTTCGCGCTTGAGCCGCTGCCACAGCACGTCCCAGTCGAGACCATGCTGATCGGCGATGTCCTTCAGCGACTGCAACACGCCGTCTTCCATCCCTTTCAGTCCGCACACGTAGAGGTAGGTATTCTCGTCGCGCAGCAGCTGCGCAACGTCGGCGGCACGCTCGCGCATGGCATCCTGCACGTAGCGCTTCGGCTCGCCCGGCGTGCGTGAAAACGCGAGATTCGTGTCGATGAAGTCTTTCGGCAGATTCGTCAACGGTCCGAAATAAGGCAACTCTTCTTTCGTGCGCGCGCCGAAGAACAGCATCAGCTTGCCCGTTGCGCCCTTCAGCCTGCGCCTGCGCCGGTACTCGGTCATCGCGCGCATCGGTGCGGAACCCGTGCCTGTGCAGATCATCAGCAGATGCGAGTTCGGATGGTTGGGCATCAGGAACGTGCTGCCGAACGGGCCGATCACGTTGACCACGTCACCCTTCTTCAGGTCGCACAGATAGTTCGAGCACACGCCGTTCGTTGGGTCGCCCCGATAGTCCTGGGTGACACGCTTCACGGTCAGCGAGACATTGTTGTAGCCGGGCCGCTCGCCGTCGCGCGGACTGGCAATCGAGTACTGCCGCGCATGATGCGTGCGTCCATCGGCGGCGCTGCCCGGCGGCAGAATGCCGATCGACTGCCCCTCCAGTACAGGGAACGGCATCGAGCCGAAATCGAGCACGATGTGATGGATATCGCTTTGCGTCGTCTCGTCCGTCAGCCGGTAGTTGCCGACGACCGTGGCCGTCGTCGGGTTCTTGTGCGTGTACAGATTCACGTAAGGACGCGCGGCCGACCACGGCGGCACCACGGCGCCGCGCACCGTATCGACGTCGATGCCTTGCGCTTCGCTGGTCATGTCGCCGCTCGCGGCGTTTTCTTGCACCGGTGTTTCCGTCGACGACGGCAACGCCATCGTGCCCTGCTCCGGCAACACGTCCCACGTGTATTGCTCATCGATGCTGTAGGCGTCTGCCTTCAGCACCGAGCGCCAGTTGTCGATCGCGCCCGTCGGGCACGGCGGCACGCATGCCATGCAGCCGTTGCACACGTCCGGCATCACGACGTAATTCGTGCCGTCGTGCGTGATCGCATCGATCGGACAGGTCTCTTCGCAGGTATTGCAGCGAATGCAGATCTCCGGATCGATCAGGTGCTGCCTGAGAATGTCGACCGGTACGGGCGCGTTCATGATGGTTCCGCCTTTTGCTGACGTTGCGTTCCGTTGCGTTCAGTTGAAGCGCACGTATTCGAAGTCGACGGGCTGGCGATTGATGCCCATCGCGGGCGGCGCGATCCAGTTCGCAAACTTGCCGGCCTCGACGACGCGCCCCATCAGCGAGGCGACGAACGCGCGATCTTCCGCACCCGGCAGCCATGTCGCTTCGTTCGCGGCCCATTCGGTTTCGCTGATCACGCGGCCATCGGGCGACACGCGCGTGCCCGCAAACGTGCCGATCTGCCGGTTGAACGCCTTGTGCGGCACAGTCAGGCGAAAATCGATACCGGCCTTCTCGAGCACCTTGTTCCAGCGTCCGACACCCGCCACGGAATCCTTGATGTAGTCGTCGCGCAGCACTTCGTTCATGGCGTTGAGCATCGGCACCTCGCGCTCGACCAGCTTGCCGTCCGCGACGTCGAGCAGCTTGTAGCTCTGGCCGTTCAGTTGATGATCGTCGTCGCGCTTCGTTTCCTCGTAGCGGCCCTTGAGGCCCGAGCTGTAGAACGTCGCGGCATTCGACGAATGATCCGCGCCGAACAGGTCGATCGTCACCGAGTAGTGGAAGTTCAGATAGCGCTGGATGGTGGGCAGATCGATCACGCCCGCTGCGCGAATCCTGCTTGCGTCGTCCGTCTTCAGTTCGTTCATCACCTGCGCGGTGCGCTGCACGACACGCGACACGCCCGATTCGCCGACGAACATGTGATGCGCTTCTTCCGTCAGCATGAACCTGGTGGTGCGCGCGAGGGGATCGAAGCCGGATTCGGCGAGCGCGCTCAACTGGAACTTGCCGTCGCGGTCCGTGAAGTACGTGAACATGTAGAACGCGAGCCAGTCGGGCGTTTTCTCGTTGAACGCGCCGAGAATGCGCGGGTTGTCGTCGTCACCCGAGCGGCGGCCCAGCAGCGCTTCCGCTTCCTCGCGCCCGTCGCGGCCGAAATGGCGATGCAGCAGATACACCATCGCCCACAGATGCCGGCCTTCTTCGACGTTCACCTGAAAGAGATTGCGCAGGTCGTACATCGACGGCGCCGTCAGACCGAGGTGACGCTGCTGTTCGACGGAAGCAGGCTCCGTATCGCCTTGCGTGACGATGATGCGGCGCAGATTCGCGCGATGCTCGCCGGGCACGTCCTGCCACGCCGCTTCGCCCTTGTGCTCGCCGAAGTTGATCTTGCGATCCTGATCACCAGGCGCGAGAAAAATGCCCCAGCGATAGTCGGGCATTTTCACATAGTCGAAATGCGCCCAGCCGCCGGGATCGACGCTGGTCGCCGTGCGCAGATAGACATCGAAATCATGCGAGCCGTCGGGGCCCATGTCACCCCACCATGACAGGAAGTTCGGCTGCCATTGTTCGAGAGCGCGTTGCAGCGTGCGGTCGTCGGCGAGGTTGACGTTGTTCGGAATCTTGTCGGTGTAATTGATCGTGGACATGTCGGTTCCTTGAGCGCGGTGCGATGGTGTGATGCAGGCGTGATGTGGGCCTACACGCGTGGGCCTACACGCGCGATACGTCGAATTGCGCCTTGCTGCCCTTGCCGTACACCTTGAGCGCGCCCTTCTCGCCCACCGCGTTCGGCCGGTTGAAAATCCAGTTCTGCCACGCCGTCAGACGGCCGAAAATGCGCGTCTCCATCGTCTCGCGGCCGTTGAAACGCAGATTCGCTTCCATGCCCGTCAGCGCATCCGGCGACATCGCCGCGCGTTCTTCGAGCGCGATGCGGATTTCGTCGGCCCAGTCGATGTCATCCGGCGATGCCGTGACGAGACCCAGACGCTCCGCTTCCACGGCTCTCACAGGCTGGCCGATCTTCGCGCGCGCGGCATCGAGCGGTTCCGTCTCTTCGTAGAAGCGCCGCGCGAGCCGCGACTGCTGCGTGATCATCGGATACAAACCGAAATTGACTTCCGACAGCGTGATAGCCGGCTCTTCGTCTTCGTTCGCGGGCAGCGCGGCCATGTAGGTGCGGTCGGCAGCGAACGCGAACTCGGCGAACGTGCCCGCAAAGCACGAACCCGGCTCGATCAGCGCAAACAGCGAACGCGACGACACATCGATGCGTGCGAGCGTGCGGCGCAACAGGCCAATCGTCTCGCGCACCAGCCATTGGTCCTTGTGCTGCAGCAGCGTGGCGTCGACGTCGAGCACCGCGTGTGGATCGCCTTGGGTCTTCAGAATCCACGTGCCGATATCGAGTTCGTTCGTACGCATCGACAGGATCGCGTCGTCGAGTTCTCGCGCGAATTGCAGCGGCCACCAGTTCGCGCCCATCGCGACGATGGCGTCGATGTTCGCCGGTTGCTCAGTCGCGGGCGCTTTGGCCGTGAAAGTGGCTGTGCGCTTCGCCCGGTCGATGGTCACGTCGAGCGTCGCATACGTGAGGCCGTCGTCTCGATCCGTGCGTTCGATGCGTGTCAGCGCCACGCCTTGCGCATCGGCTGGACGATCGCTTTGCTGCGCGAGTTCCAATGCACGTGCAGCGATCGCCTGCTCGAACTGGTTCGGCTTCACGACTTCATCGACGAGACGCCACTCCTTCGCGCGCGCGCCGCGAATACCTTCGACTACGGTGCAGAAAATGTCGGCGCGATCGTGCCGCACCTTGCGTTTGTCGGTGACGCGCGTGAGGCCGCCCGTCCCCGGCAGCACGCCGAGCAAGGGCACTTCCGGCAGCGCCACCGACGACGAACGGTCGTCGACCAGATAGATTTCATCGCACGCGAGTGCCAGTTCATATCCGCCGCCTGCACATGCACCGTTGACGGCTGCAAGAAACTTCAGGCCCGAGTGACGCGACGAGTCTTCGACACCGTTGCGGGTCTCGTTGGTGAACTTACAGAAGTTGACCTTCCATGCATGCGACGACAGGCCGAGCATGAAGATGTTGGCGCCCGAGCAGAACACGCGGTCCTTCAGGCTGGTGAGGACGACCGTCCGCACTTCCGGATGCTCGAAGCGGATGCGCTGGAGTGCATCGTGCAGCTCGATATCGACGCCCAGGTCGTATGAATTCAGCTTCAGTTTGTAGCCGTCGCGGATGCCGCCGTCTTCGGCGATATCGATACCGAGCGTGGCCACCGGACCATCGAACGAGAGCTTCCAGTGCTTGTAGTGCGAGGGATCGGTGCGGTAGTCGACTCGCACGGCGGCGGTCTCTGACGGGAACATGGCGGCGGACATGGGGCGTCTCCTGAGACGAATGCAAATTGTTTGAACGAACAATAGTGCACCGTCACAGCCAAGTAAAGCACTTTACTTCATGTTTTCGGGTTATCCCCTACCCCGATCTTCGCCGGCCAGATTTCGACACATGCATCAGGTTTCATCGCCCAGTTCAGCGGCAAGACGCGCGGCGAGGCGGTCGCGCAGTTGCAGATAGGCGTCGGCCAGCGTGCGTTCGCTGGTATCGAAGGTCATGTCGGCGCGGCCGTACAGTTCACTCCGGCCAGCGAGGATGCGCTTCAGGTCCTCCATCGCCTCCTTGTTGCCCGACATCGGCCGCAAGTCGCCTTGCGCGACGACGCGGCGCATGTGCTCTTCCGGCGTGGCCTGCAGCCACACTGTGAAGCAGTGCGCGAGCAGCGCATTGAAGGTGGCGGGCTCCGACACCAGCCCGCCCGGCGAGGCGATCACGGCGCGCTCATGCTCGCCGATCACTGCCTCGAGCGCACGCTGCTCGTAGCGGCGGTACGCGCTCGCGCCGTACAGCGAATGGATTTCTGCCGGCGGGCAGCCCGCCATCTGCTGGATCACCTTCGTAATTTCAATGAACGGCACCTTGCGCTCCTGCGCCAGCATGCGGCCGAGCGTCGATTTCCCCGCGCCGCGCAAGCCGATCAGCGCGATACGGTCCTTGCGATGCGGGTCGCGCGGCGCCTGCGCGAACATCTCCGACAATGCGACGCGCGCGCGTTGCAGCGCGGCCTGATCTCGCCCATGCAGCAGTTCGCGGATCAGCAGCCATTCGGCGGAAGACGTGGTTTCATCGCCGATCACTTCGGCGAGCGGACAGTTCAGCGTGGCCGCGATTTGCCGCAGCACCAGCACCGACGCGTTGCCGACACCCGACTCGAGATTCGCGAGATGCCGCTCGGACAAGCCGGTTTCGGCTGCCAGCGTCTTGCGCGTCATGCCGCGGCGCGCGCGCAGCAGGCGCACGCGCTCGCCCATCGCGGTCAGGAACGGATCGCGCTCTTCGCGCTCGGCTTTCGGCGCCTCGTCGTCTGCGCGCTGGTTTGAAGGCGCGTTCGCCGAAGCGGCGGAGTAAGTTTGGTTCATGTCGCAAAGCCTCATCGACTAGGTATATGTACTATAGTGCTTGACATGCTCAAGGTGAACGGTTAATTTTCGCCGCATATCGATGCAATAACAACGCCGGAAGCCCTCTACCGGATGGCATAGGCAAAATCGGAGACGGTCGGCGGCACAGCACATGAACTAAGGTGCGTGTCGACCGGCAGCAAAATCATCTTGCGTGAGACCTGAGCGTGAGACCTGAGCAAGGCGCGGGCAGGCAAGCACGAAAGCGTCGGCTTCGCTCCATACGCTGGTTCGGGCTGGTTCGGGCTGGTTCGGGTCGACAGGAGGCAAGCATGTCCCCTCAGGATTTTCGGCGTCTGATTGCGGGCGTGACCGCACAACTGGACGGCCGCCCGCTCGACGCGTCGCTGGCCGGGTGGCTCAACGCGACCTGGCCCGCGGGCAGCGCCACTTACGGCGAACTCGCCGATGCCTGCCGCGCGGGTGTCGCCGAAGGCTGGTTGTGCAATCGCGAGCATGGCGGCATCCGCTTCGGCCGGGTGATCAAGCCCACACCCGAGACGCACGGTTTTTCAGTCGACGTCGTCGACATGCAGGACATGGCGGGTCCGCATCACGTACACCCACACGGCGAGATCGATCTGATCATGCCGCTCAGCGACGGTGCGACCTTCGACGGTCATCCGGCTGGCTGGTGCGTATATGGGCCCGGCAGCGCACATCGGCCGACGGTCGCGCACGGTCAGGCGCTCGTGCTGTACCTGCTGCCGCAAGGTGCAATCGAATTCACGCAGGGCGCGAGCGCTGCCTGAAGCGACTTCATGCCCTTTCGCGTCCCCATTACCGTTCCCACGCACTCCGCTTCAACTCGCCGGAGGAAACATGCAAGCCTTGCTGGAATCGCACCCGGGCGAGCCCGCGCCAACCGTCGAAGCGCCGCCCGCGCAGTTCAACTTCGCGTCGCACCTGTTCCGCCTCAACGACGTGCGACCCGACAAGCCCGCCTATATCGACGACGCCGGCGTCACCACCTACGCGCAGCTAGAAGACCGCGCGCGCCGCTTCGCTGGTGCACTGCGCTCGCTCGGCGTGCATTCCGAAGAGCGCATTCTGCTCGTGATGCTCGACACGGCTGAATTGCCCGTCGCGTTTCTCGGCGCGCTTTATGCGGGCGTCGTGCCCGTGGTCGCGAACACGCTGCTGACTTCCGCCGATTATCTGTACATGCTCACACATAGCCACGCGCGAGCCGTGATCGCATCGGGCGCGTTGCTACCGAACGTCGAAAAAGCGATGAGCGAGGCGGAACACGACGGCTGTCTGTTGATCGTGTCGCAGCCGGTGCAGGTCGATCCGCCGCCAACATATGTTCTTGGCCAGTTGATCGACGGTGCCGCGCCGTCGATGAAACCCAATGCATGTAGCGGAGACGATATTGCATTCTGGCTGTATTCATCCGGTTCAACCGGCAAACCGAAAGGCACGGTGCACACGCATGCAAACCTGTACTGGACTGCAGAGCTCTATGCGAAGCCGATTCTCGGCATCAGCGAACGCGACGTGGTGTTCTCAGCCGCCAAGCTTTTCTTCGCCTATGGCCTCGGCAATGCACTGACGTTTCCCCTCTCGGTCGGCGCGTCGGCCGTGCTGATGGCGGAGCGTCCGACACCCGATGCCATTTTCAGGCGGCTCGTCGAGCATCGGCCAACGATCTTCTACGGCGTACCGACGCTGTACGCGAGCATGCTCGTATCGCCGAATCTGCCGCCGCGCGAGCAGGTCGCGATGCGCGTCTGCGCATCGGCGGGCGAAGCGTTGCCGCGCGAGATCGGCGAGCGCTTCACTGCGCACTTCGGCTGCGAGATTCTCGACGGCATCGGTTCGACAGAGATGCTGCATATCTTTCTATCGAACCGCCCAGGCGCAGTCGAGTACGGAACAACTGGCCGCCCCGTACCGGGATATGAAGTGGAGTTACGCGACGAGGCGGGCCAGCCTGTGCCCGACGGTGAAGTCGGCGATCTCTTCATCAAGGGGCCGAGCGCCGCGCTGATGTACTGGAGCAACCGCGAGAAGTCCCGCGCGACCTTTCTCGGCGAATGGATCCGCAGCGGCGACAAGTACTGCCGCCTGCCGAACGGCTGCTATCAGTATGCGGGCCGCAGCGATGACATGCTGAAAGTGAGCGGCCAGTATGTGTCGCCCGTCGAAGTGGAAATGGTCCTCGTGCAACATAGTGCCGTGCTCGAGGCCGCCGTCGTCGGAGTCGATCATGGCGGCCTCGTGAAAACGCGTGCATTCGTCGTGCTGAAACGACATGCCGACGCATGCCAGGCACTCGCGGATGAACTCAAGTCGTTCGTCAAGGATAAGCTCGCGCCGCACAAGTATCCGCGCGACATCGTCTTCGTCGACGATCTGCCGAAGACGGCAACAGGTAAGATTCAACGCTTCAAACTGCGGGAACGGCTCAACAGCTGATGAACGGAATGGCCGAAACTCTCACGACCTTACGCGAAGACGCCCCTGGCGCGTCCGTCTCGTTGCGTGCGACCGCGCAACGCGGTGCGCTGGATATCGAATACCGCTGGCTCAACGCACATCTGGCCGATGCGCCGCTCGCTGTGTTCCTGCACGAGGGACTCGGCTCCGTTGCGATGTGGAAGGACTGGCCGCAGAGCGTGTGCGACAGGCTCGGCATGCGCGGCCTCCTGTATTCGCGACCGGGTTATGGGCGCTCGACACCGCGTCCACACCACGTCAAACTACCCGTCGATTTCATGTCGGTGCAGGCGCGCGACATCCTGCCCGCTTTGCTCGATGCACTCGATGTGAGCGCTGAGGAAAGAAAACGCATGTGGGTGATCGGACACAGCGACGGCGGGTCGATCACGCTGCTTTATGCTGCCGCTTTTCCCGATGAACTGGCGGGTGCCGTTGTGGTCGCACCGCATGTTCTGGTCGAGGACGTCTCCGTGGCGAGCATTGCAGAGGCGAAGACGGCGTACGAGCAGTCCGACCTGCGCAGCAAGCTGGCCCGTCACCACGACGACGTCGATTCGGCCTTCTATGGCTGGAACGACGTATGGCTGAGCGAGGCGTTCCGCTCGTGGAGCATCGTCGATGAACTCGAATGCATTCGCTGCCCGCTGCTGGCCGTGCAGGGATACGACGATCATTACGGCACGATGGTGCAGATCGAAACGATCGCGCAGCGCGCTCCACATGCTCAACTGGCCAGGCTCGACAACTGCGGGCACTCGCCACATCGCGATGCGCCGCAAGCACTCAACGACGCGATCGTGGATTTCATCAAGAAGCAGGACGGCGCTGCGCAAGCTTGAATCGGCGAGCCAGTCCGCGAACCGATCGGCACGCGGTCCTGAAGGAACGATGGCCACTTCACCACCCAGCCGTTGACTTTGCACCAAACTTCACATTCGCGCCCTCGCGCGTCCTGGCCGACCGGTATAGGATGCGCGACCGTTCGCGCGTCAAGGATTCCGCATCCAAACGGTCAAAGTGGCTCGCTCCATGTTTTTGGCACAGCCGTCAAGGCAGGCCGCCGCTTCCGGGAGAAATACGGCGTTGTTGGCGATTATGTTCCGGATGGCTTCGCACGACAGCAAGCCTTTCCTTTTCGTCGCATCGGGTAGCCGTCGCATCACTGCGGAGTTCTCCACAGAATCCGTTGACAAGCCTGTGGGTAACCTGGGCAGGATCTGCTCAAGTTATTGACGCAATTCGGATTTCACGCGCTGCATCCACCTCGCGTCAATCGCGCACGCATGTTCCGCGTGCAAAGACCCCGCGAGGTTCTCCACAGAATCCGTGACCAACCTTGTGGACAACCTGCCGATAACGCACCCAAGTCATTGAACCGCCACAGGGAATGCGCACTGCATCGAATGCAGCGCATTCCGCTGCACTTCGATGCATACGTGCGCTGTCACGTACCCTTACACGCATCTTTCTGCATTTCCTTCTGCGCTCCCCGGCATTTTTTTTCTGCGCTCCCCCGGCATTTCTTTCGTCGCCTCACGCTTCACAATAGCTACACACACGATGGCTATCTTTACGCGTCTCTCAGCATGGCGCCGGAGGATGACGATGCCCGCTCTGCACAAAACTGCACATAGCCCGCAACGCAAGCGATTGCATTGGATGCTCGTCGTCATCGCTGCATCGACCGCCGTCACGGCGTGCAGCGACGACGCCTCAATGCCGGCATCGCAAGCACAGAACCCGCCGCAACCTGCACAACGCCCGCAACAACCCGCCCTCGCGACGACGTTCAACGCCACACCCACGTCATCCACGTCGGCCGCCGTCACCACGCTTCAAGCACCGCAATCCCCTGCCGCGCAGGCACAAACCGCATTTCCCGGCGGCGCCAGCGCAGCCGATTCCGTCGTTCTCGCACCACCCGTGATTCACACCGTCGATTGAGTTCTGCCCGCTCGGGCTCCCTGCCCCCGCATGGATGCCCTCCCTTACCGTTTCTTCCCTCAGGATCAAAGGCAACATGACCTCAAAAAACCGCCGTGATTTTCTGCGAGCCGCCGCTCAGGCAGCCGGCTCCGCCACCGCATTGACGATGCTCCCCCTCGGCATTCGCAATGCGCTCGCGATTCCCGCGAACAACAAGACGGGCAGCATCCGCGATATCGAGCACATCGTTGTGCTGATGCAGGAGAACCGCTCGTTCGATCATTACTTCGGCACGCTGCGCGGCGTGCGCGGCTTCGGCGACACGCGCGCGATCAACCTGCCGAACGGCAAACCGGTATGGCATCAGCCGCTGGCGGGCGGCGCCGGCGAAGTGCTGCCGTTCCGTCCGGCGGCGCCGAATCTCGGCCTGCAGTTCCTGCAAGACCTGCCCCATGACTGGCCGACGACGCACGGCGCATGGAACGGCGGCCGCAACGATCAGTGGGTGCCGAACAAGGGCACGACGACGATGGCGTACCTCACGCGCGACGACATCCCGTTCCACTATCAGCTGGCCGACTCGTTCACCATCTGCGACGCTTACCACTGCTCGTTGATGGGCGCGACCGACCCGAACCGTTACTACATGTGGACGGGCTGGGTCGGAAACGACGGCTCGGGCGGCGGCCCTGTCGTGGACAACTCGGAACTGGGCTACGGCTGGTCGACGTATCCCGAAGTTCTGGAAACAGCGGGCATTTCATGGAAGATCTATCAGGACATCGGCACGGGCCTGGATGCAAACGGATCGTGGGGCTGGACGGACAATCCGTACATCGGCAACTACGGCGACAACTCGCTGCTCTACTTCAACCAGTATCGCAACGCGCAGCCAGGCAATCCGCTGTACGAAAAGGCGCGCACGGGCACCAACGTGTCAGCGGGCGGCACGTATTTCGACGTTCTGCGCAAGGACGTGCAGAGCAACCAGTTGCCGCAGGTGTCGTGGATCGTCGCGCCGGAAGCCTACTCCGAGCATCCGAACTGGCCCGCGAACTACGGCGCGTGGTACGTCGATCAGGTGCTGCAGATTCTCACTTCGAACCCCGAGGTGTGGAGCAAGACCGCGCTGCTCATCAACTATGACGAAAACGACGGCTTCTTCGATCACATGTCGCCGCCGTTTGCGCCGATGTCGAGTGCGAATGGCCTTTCAACCGTCGACACCACCCACGAAATCTATCCCGGCGGCAACAACGGCAAATACGCGGCCGGTCCCTATGGCCTCGGACCGCGTGTGCCGATGCTGGTCGTATCGCCGTGGTCGAAAGGCGGTTGGGTGTGTTCGGAGGTGTTCGATCACACGTCCGTAATCCAGTTCATCGAAGCGCGTTTCGGTCATGGGCACAAGCTGTCGGAGTCGAACATCACGCCGTGGCGTCGCACGGTGTGCGGCGATCTGACGTCGGCGTTCAACTTCAAGAATCCGAACGATGCATTCCCGACGCTGCCGTCCACCGCGTCGTACAAGCCGCAGGATCAAAACCGTCACCCCGACTACGTGCCGCTGCCGCCTGCCGTCGGCTCCGTGCCGAAGCAGGAGCCCGGCGTGCGTCCGGCGCGTGCAGTGCCGTATGAGCTGTTCGTCCGCATCAATGACGACAGTAGCGGCAAGCTCTCGATGCGCTTCGTCAACACAGGCGACGCTGGCGCGAACTTCCTCGTGTTCGAAGCGCTGAGCGCCGATGCGCCCCGCACATACACGGTCGAAGCGGGCAAGCGTCTCGTCGATCAGTTGCCCGTGAAGGCGGATGGTTCGTACGATTTCACGGTGCACGGGCCGAATGGCTTCCTGCGGCGCTTTGCCGGCAAGCAGGTCGCACGGCATGTCTGGAATAGCCACGATCGCGCGAACCCGGAAGTCGCGGAGGGCTACGACGTGGCGAACGGCAATCTGCAGTTGCGTCTGAAGAACGACGGCAACACGCGCTGCCAGTTCAAGATCGTCAATGCGTACGACTCGGGCAAGCCGCTCACGCACACGGTACGCGGCGGCGACAGCGACACGGTGAATCTCGATCTGCGTCACGTGTACGGCTGGTACGACCTGACGATCACCGTCGATAGCGACGCGTCGTTCACGAGGCGTTTTGCAGGTCACGTCGAGACGGGCAAGCCGAGCATGAGCGACCCGGCGCTGGGCGGACAGTAAGCGGCTTACCAGGTGAACGCCCGTGCCGTCGTGCAGACGGCACGGGTTTTTTATTGGCGGCCGTTACGCGCGCTTCGGAATCTCCAACCCTCGTGCAACAGCGGGACGCGCCAGAAATGCGTCGAGCGCGCGCTTCACATGCGGGAAGTCGTCAAAGCCGACAAGGTCGGAAGCTTCGTAGAAGCCGACCAGATTGCGCACCCACGGGAAGGTCGCGATATCGGCAATCGTGTAGTCGTCGCCCATGATCCACTTGCGCGTCGCGAGGCGCTCGTTCAACACGCTGAGCAACCGCTTCGACTCGTTGACGTAGCGCTCACGCGGACGCTTGTCCTCGTAGTCCTTGCCCGCGAATTTGTGGAAGAAGCCAACCTGACCGAACATCGGTCCGATCCCTCCCATCTGGAACATCACCCATTGAATCGTCTCGTAGCGAACCGACGCGCGCTGCGACATCAGTTGCCCCGTCTTGTCCGCGAGATAGATCAGGATCGCGCCCGACTCGAAGAGCGGCAGCGGCTCGCCATCGGGCCCGTTCGGATCGATGATCGCGGGAATCTTGTTGTTCGGATTGAGCGACATGAATTCCGGCGACAGCTGATCGTTCGTATCGAAGCGCACCAGATGCGGTTCATACGCGAGACCGGTTTCTTCCAGCATGATCGACACCTTGACGCCGTTGGGCGTCGGCAGCGAGTACAGCTGGATGCGCTCGGGATGCGCAGCGGGCCACTTCTTCGCGATCGGGAAAACGGATGGGTCAGGCATGAAAGGTCCTTGTGAGCTTGAGTCGGAAAACAGGGACAAATATAGACCGGTTGAGTGCGCTTTGCTTGCTGTTGAACGGACAGTGCTCGCGGACGGAGCTCGCGGACGCACCGTAGCCAGGTCTGTGCAGGCTCGACCGCGCATTCGCTCCATCCCCAATCGCATCGGCCCGTTTGTCGATTACCCGATGGCCTGATCCCGGTGCGGCAGTCGTTGCGGCAACCTGTCAGAGACCTGTCTCCGCCGCACCCGGTTTCGAGCGATCGCCTCGCGCGCAGGACCAGGCGCAAGCGGTACGTCAGCGTGTCAGGACTACGGGAGAGCGCTCGACGGTCTCCCCTGACCCGCGGTCAACGATGCCGTACCGCTGCCGTGCCGCTCACCCTACACTCACGCGCGCCCCCGCTGCGGTCTCGCCAGATTCGCCTGCCGACCTTGCGAGCACCGGCTCCAGCGCCCGCCCGGTATGGCTCGCCGCGACGCGCACCAGGCCTTCGGGATCTGTCGAAGCCACGATCGAACCGCCACCCACGCCCCCCTCGGGTCCGAGATCGATGATCCAGTCCGCTTCGGCGATCACATCGAGGTCGTGTTCGATCACCACCACGCTGTGCCCCGCGTCAGCGAGCCGGTGCAGCACGCGAATCAGCTTCGCAACGTCGGCCATATGCAGGCCGACAGTCGGCTCGTCGAGCACGTACAGCGTGTGCGGCGCCTTTTGTCCGCGGCGTGTGATGTCATCGCGCACTTTGCTCAGCTCGGTGACCAACTTGATGCGCTGCGCCTCACCGCCCGACAGCGTAGGCGACGGCTGGCCGAGCGTCAGGTAGCCAAGGCCGACGTCCTTCATCAGCTGCAGCGGATGGGCGATGTTCGACATCGACGCGAAGAAGTCGACGGCTTCGTCGATTTCCATCGTCAGCACGTCGCCGATATTCTTGCCGCGCCATGTCACCGCAAGCGTTTCCGGATTGAAGCGTTGACCATGGCACACGTCGCACGGCACCTTGACGTCGGGCAGGAAGCTCATGCCGATCGTGCGTACGCCTTGTCCTTCGCACGTCGGGCAACGGCCGTCGCCTGTGTTGAACGAGAAACGCGATGCTGTGTAGCCGCGCGCCCTCGCTTCGAGCGTGTCGGCGAACAGACGTCTGATGGTGTCCCATACGCCGATGTACGTGGCCGGACACGAGCGCGGCGTCTTGCCAATCGGCGTCTGATCGACTTCGAGCACGCGGTCGATCGACTCGAAGCCGCTAACCGATTCGCAGCCCTGCCACGCGTGCGAAACGTTCAGCGACGGCCGGGGCGCGCTGCGTGCGAGCACGCTCGAACGACGGTTCGCGGCGGGCGCCGCTTCCGTTTGCGCGGCCTTGCGCGCGCGGCGCACGGCGGGCGACGACAGCACCGACCGGCCGACGGCATCGAGCAGATTCGTCATCAGCACGTCGCGCGCGAGCGTCGACTTGCCCGACCCGCTCACACCCGTCACGGCGACCAGACGCCCGAGCGGAATGCCGACGGTCACGTCGCGCAGATTATGCAGCGTTGCGCCATGCACGGTGAGCCACTTTTCCGGCACGGCGGGCGCGCGCTTCGTTGCGAGCGAAACGGGACGCCGCGCTTGCAACGGATGCAGGATCGGCTGCGCAAGAAACTGACCTGTCAGCGAACTCGACTGTGCAGAGAGATCGTCGACGCGTCCCTGCGCGACCAGCGTGCCGCCGCGCTTGCCCGCGCCCGGACCAATATCGATGATGTGATCGGCGCGGCGTATGGTGTCTTCGTCATGCTCGACGACGACCAGCGTATTGCCCTTGTCGCCGAGCTTGCGCAGCGCGTTCAGCAGAATCTGGTTGTCGCGCGGATGCAAACCGATGGTCGGCTCGTCGAGCACATAGCAGACGCCCTGCAGATTGCTGCCAAGCTGCGCCGCGAGACGGATGCGTTGCGCTTCGCCGCCCGACAGGCTCGGCGCTGCCCGGTCGAGGCTCAGATAACCGAGGCCCACTTCCTCGAGGAACTGCAGGCGGCTGCCGATTTCACTGATCACGTCGCGTGCGATTTCCGCATCGCGCCCGGTCAGTTCGAGTTCATCGATCCAGCGTCGTGTATCCGATACGGTCCACTGCGCGACATCGACGATAGACGTTTCGCTGAACGACACAGCGCGAGCGGACGGATTCAGACGCGTGCCGTGACAATCCGGACACGGCTCGTCGACGACGCCTTCCGGTTCCTGCTCGTCCGACGGCAAGGTCTGTTCGCGGCCACGGTTGTCGTCGACGAGAACGGTATCGTCATAGGCGGCGCGCTGTTCGCGGGTCAGCGAGAGACCCGTGCCGACGCAGGTCGTGCACCACCCGTGCTTGCTGTTGTACGAGAACATGCGCGGATCCAGTTCGGGATAACTGGTGCCGCACACAGGACACGCGCGCTTGACCGACAGCACCTTCACTTCGCCGACATGCGCGGTCGGCCCGTTGCGGGTCATCGCGTGTTCGAGGCCGTCGAGCGGCGCAAGCAGATGGATCACGCCCTTGCCCGCTTCGAGCGTTGCATCGAGCAGGCGGCGCAGTTCGGTTTCCTTGTCCGCCGACACGACGATGTCGCCCACAGGCAGTTCGATCGTATGCTCGCGGAAACGATCGAGCTTCGGCCACGGATCGACGGGCACGAATTCGCCATCGACACGCAAGTGCGAGTTGCCCCGCGCCTTCGCCCACTTTGCGAGGTCGGTATAAACGCCTTTGCGGTTCACGACGAGTGGCGCAAGCAGTCCGACATGATCGCCTTTGTGATCGCGCAACAATTGCGCAACGATCGACTCGACGCTTTGCGACGTGACGGGCGCGCCGTCGTGAATGCAATGCTGGATGCCGAGCTTCACATACAGCAGACGCAGAAAGTGCCATACCTCCGATGTCGTCGCGACCGTGCTCTTGCGTCCACCACGCGACAAGCGCTGCTCGATCGCGACAGTGGGCGGGATGCCATACACAGCATCGACTTCAGGACGGCCGGCGGGCTGCACGATAGAGCGCGCATACGCGTTCAGCGATTCCAGATACCGGCGTTGCCCTTCATGGAACAGAATGTCGAAGGCGAGCGTCGACTTGCCCGAACCGGAGACACCCGTGATCACGTTGAACTTCCCGTGCGGAATATCGACGTCGAGTGATTTCAGGTTGTGCTCGCGCGCGTTGACGATGCGCACGACATCCTCGCCTTCCACCGCGCGCCGCGCGCGCGCCGCGTTCAGCGCCGTCTGGAGCGGCATGCCATGCGCAGCGGCTTCCGCCTTCTCGGCCGCCTCGGTCGGCTCGATTGCGAGCCCCATTGCGCGGTCGTATTGGACGAGCGCTTCACCTGTGTGCGAATCCGTGCATTGCTTGACTTCTTCTGGCGTGCCCGCGCATACGACGAGGCCGCCGGCGTCGCCGCCCTCGGGGCCGAGATCGATCAGCCAGTCAGCCGCACGGATCACGTCCAGATTGTGCTCGATCACGATCAACGAATGACCGCCCGCCAGCAACTTGCCGAACGCCTGCATCAGCTTGGCGATGTCGTCGAAGTGAAGACCGGTGGTCGGCTCGTCGAACATGAAGAGGCGCGCCGCCGGCGCCTGCTTCGCGCTGCGCGCCGTCTTCGCCTGGGCGGTTTCTGCGAGGAAGCCCGCGAGCTTCAGACGCTGTGCCTCGCCACCCGACAGCGTCGGCACGGGCTGGCCCAGCTTCACGTATTCGAGACCGACATCGACGATGGGCTGCAGCACACGCAGCACTTCGCCATCCGCGGCGAACAGGGTGACCGCCTCGTGCACGGTCAGTTCCAGCACGTCAGCAATGCTCAGTGCGCGACCTGCCCGCTCGATCTTCACCTCGAGCACTTCGGGCCGGTAACGACTGCCGTCACAGTCCGGACAACGCAAATAGACGTCGCTCAGGAACTGCATTTCGATATGTTCGAAGCCGGAGCCGCCGCAGGTGGGGCACCGACCGTCGCCCGAGTTGAAGCTGAATACGCCCGCGCCATAGCCGCGTTGCAGCGCGAGCGGCGCCTTCGCGAACAGCTTGCGGATTTCGTCGAATGCGCCGACGTAGCTAGCGGGATTCGAGCGCGTGGTTTTGCCGATCGGCGACTGGTCGACGAATATCGCGTCACTGATCTGCTCGACGCCCGTCAGACTGCGGTGCGCGCCCGGCGATTCCGTCGCCTTGCCGAGCTGCCGCGCCAGCGCCGGGTACAGCACATCCTGGATTAGCGTGGACTTGCCGGAGCCCGAAACGCCCGTTACGCACACGAGACGTTGCAACGGAATGTCGACCGTCACATCGCGCAGATTGTGCTGGCGTGCGCCTTCGAGCACGATACGCGGCGTGCTTGCGTCGACCGGCCGGCGCTCCCAGTGCGCCGCATCCGCGACATGCTTGCGTCCGCCCAGATACTCGCCCGTCAGCGTGCCCGCCGAACGGATCTTGTCCGGCGCGCCGTCGTAGATGATCGTGCCGCCGCGCTCGCCTGGCCCGGGGCCCATGTCGATCAGACGATCGGCGGCGAGCATCACGGACGGATCGTGTTCGACGACGACGAGCGTGTTTCCCGCATCGCGCAAGCGCTGCATCGCTTCGACGATCCTGTTCAGGTCGCGCGGATGCAGGCCGATGCTTGGCTCGTCGAGCACGAACAGTGTCTTGGTCAGCGATGTGCCGAGCGCGGTGGTCAGGTTGATCCGCTGCACTTCGCCGCCGGACAGCGTGCGGCTCTGGCGGTCGAGCGTGAGGTAGCCGAGGCCGACGTCACACAGATACTTGAGGCGCGTGCGCACTTCGGCGAGCAACAGCTTCAACGCGTCGTCCAGCAGCGCGCTCGGCAACGTGATCTCGTCGAAGAAGCGCCGGATGCGCTCGATGGGCAGCAGCATCAGATCGTGCACCGTCAGCCCCGCCAGTGCTTCCAGCTGCGCACGGTTCCAGTCGACGCCGCGCGGCATGAAACGCTGCGCCGGCTCCAGCACCTCGTCGGCATTCTGTTTCGAACCGAGCCGCCACAGCAGCGATTCTGTCTTCAGGCGCGCGCCGCCGCAGGTCTCGCACGGCGTGTAGCTACGATACTTCGACAGCAGCACGCGAATATGCATCTTGTACGCCTTCGACTCCAGATAGCCGAAGAAGCGCTTCACCCCATACCACTGTTTCTGCCACTCGCCGTCCCAGTCCGGCGAGCCGTTGATGACCCAGTCACGCTCGGCTTCCGTGAGCTCGGACCAGCGTGTGTCGCGGCGAATATTGGCCTTCGCCGCGTAGCGCATCAGGTCGTCCTGGCACTCTTTCCACGCGGGCGTCTGCATCGGCTTGATTGCGCCACCACGCAGCGTCTTGCGCTCGTCCGGAATCACGAGGCCGAGATCGACGCCGATCACCCGTCCGAAGCCTCGACATGTATCGCACGCGCCATAGGCCGAATTAAACGAGAACAACGCGGGCTGCGGATCGGCATAGCGAAGATCGCTGTCCGGGTTGTGCAGCCCAGTGGAGAAGCGCCAGATCTGCGGCTCGGCTTCTTCGCCCTCTTGCGCCTGCGGCAGCACATAGACATTCACGCGCCCGCCGCCGCGCTTGAGCGACGCCTCGATCGCCTCGACGACCCGCGCTTTCTCGACCTGATGCAGGCGAAAACGGTCGGCCACGACATCGAGCACCTTGCGCATGCCCGTGGGCGACGCGACTTCGCGCTGCGCCTGAACACGCGTATAGCCGCTCGCGGAAAGCCATTGCTCGACTTCCGCCTCGCTCGTCGATTCCGGCAGCTCGACCGGAAATGTCACGACGATGCGTGCATCGTCAGCGGCCGTGCGGGCGTCCAGGTCGGCATAGATCGTCTCCGGCGAGTCGTGCCGGACCGGCTGTGCGGTCTTGCGGTCGAACAGTTCCGCCGCGCGCGCGTAAAGCAGCTTCAGATGATCGTTCAGCTCCGTCATCGTGCCGACGGTCGAGCGGGAACTGCGCACCGGATTGGTCTGGTCGATGGCGATGGCGGGCGGCACACCGTCGACGCGGTCGACTTGCGGCCGGTCCATCCGGTCGAGAAACTGCCGGGCGTATGCGCTGAACGTTTCGACGTAGCGCCGCTGCCCCTCGGCATACAGCGTGTCGAACACGAGACTCGACTTGCCCGAGCCCGATGGCCCCGTCACGACGGTCATTTCGCCCGTGTGAAGGTCGAGGTCGACGTTCTTCAGGTTGTGCTGGCGTGCGCCGCGAATTCGGATCGTTCCGTTAGATGACAATTTGCCTGTCCGTCTGAATGAGTTGGCCGGGGCATGATGGCAGGCCGGTCGGGCCCGCGTGCTCGTGCGGCGAGTTTCTTGCCGCGCGTGGAGCCGAAATAGCGGGAGGCCGCCGCGCCGGATAGGTGGATACTATACTGTATGTTTATACAGTTTTGCACGCCGATTGCACGACGATAACGCTGCGAACGGCGTAAGCCAATTGGCCAGTGTGTGACGCGGCGAACTTCGTGCAGTTCAGCGCGGAATCGAGTCAATCCTGCCGCAGACTCCCGTCGCTCGCGTCACGTGTCGACACGCAACGCAAAAGAAAAACCCGGTGGAACACCGGGTTCGAATGGCCGTCCCCCACAGCCTTCGGGCGAAGGCCGCGCGGCCGCTTACCACACGCCATCTGTCACCTTGCGGCGGTCGAATGCGCATCGACGACGGTCTTCGTCTGGTTCGCCCCCCGGCGGACCACGAAGCGTCGGACGACTCCTCGCAGCACCTCATGCATCGTCCGAACGCTCGAACAATGTATGAGCGCAGGCTTAACGGAAACTTAAAGCGATTGCGCTCGCTGGCCGGGATGCGGCAAGGGGCACACAACCCGCCAGAATGCTCCGTACTCGCCGCTGGAAGTTCGATGCGGGGTGCCTATCATTCTTTGAAACGCCGAGGTGGCGGCATAGGATTGTGGATTCTGTAGGATGAATCTGCATGCGGTGCAGGCTCCCGAGCGCCGCAATCCGCAGCGCCCGTCACGGTGACGGCTCGCCACTGGCCGGCATCGCCGCGACTGAAGTGGAGGTGCGCAATGAAGTTCATTGTTCAGTGGAACGGGCTGCCGACAGCACAGCCATCGGCCGTCGAGCGCTTCATGAAAACGGGCGGCGCCCTGCCACCCGATGGCATCAAGATGCTTGGACGCTGGCATGCGATCGGCGAATTGAGCGGATGCGCGATCATCGAGTCCGACAGCACGGGGCCAATGGCCGCGTGGATGCTGCAATGGGGCGATATTTTCACGTTCAGAATCTCGCCGGCCGTCACCGACGACGAACTTGGCGCAGCGTTGGGTGCGTTTCTGGCGCAGAAGTGAGTTGGTGCTGCGATCGGCGACTGCGTTGTGCCCGCTGGAAATCGATTAATCAGGATGACGATGCAGTTCGATGTGCATCCGGGGCGCACACACAACCGTCGCGCAAAAGAAAAAAGGACTTACGGCATGACACCGTAAGTCCTTTTTGTCTTTCTGGTCGGGGCGAGAGGATTTGAACCTCCGACCACCTGCACCCCATGCAGGTACGCTACCAGGCTGCGCTACGCCCCGAAAGCATGAAAGTATAACAGACCCTTCGCGCGAATAGAACTGCAACAACCAAACTTGATACAACTAAATCGTTCAATGCCCAAGCAGGTCAATCACTTGCAGCAACTCCTTGCGCAACTGATCGACATCGACCGTCGCCGTAGTCGCGGCCGGTTGCACAACCGTACCTTCGACCACTTCCCCCTCACCTTCCGCCGCTTGACCGGCGCCATGTGAATCGAGCCGGTTGCGCGCACCGTTGATCGTGAAGCCCTGCTCGTAGAGCAATTCGCGGATCCGCCGGATCAGCAGCACCTCGTGATGCTGGTAGTACCGGCGATTGCCCCTGCGCTTCACCGGACGCAACTGCGTGAACTCCTGCTCCCAATACCGCAACACATGCGGCTTCACACCGCATAGTTCGCTGACTTCACCGATCGTGAAGTAGCGCTTCGCGGGAATCGGAGGCAAGACGACTTTTTCGATCGTCGCTGTCATCGTCAGTTAGCGGTCGGATGACCGTCGTAGTGGTTGCGCGGGCGCGCGAATCGGTCAGCGCGCGAAGCTTTCTTCAGCGCCGTTCTCGACCAGCGCCTTCAGCTTTTGACTTGCGTGGAACGTCACGACGCGGCGCGCGGCGATAGGAATCGCCTCGCCCGTTTTCGGATTTCTGCCCGGACGCTGTGGCTTGTCGCGCAACTGGAAGTTGCCGAAGCCGGACAGCTTGACGCTGTCGCCACTCTCCAATGCGTCGCGAATCACCTCGAAGAACGCTTCGACCATGTCCTTCGCTTCCCGCTTGTTGAGCCCGACATTGTCGAACAGCAGCTCGGCAAGCTCAGCCTTGGTGAGCGTCGGCGCTTCGCCCGACGCGCTGGCGGTTGAGGTAGGGATATCGCGGATCATGGCGCTACGCTGCGCCGTAAGAAGGGCTTCGAAATCACTCGAGTTCATTTCATTCATATCTGTCAAATGGCGCGTCAACCAGAACGGAACTTGCGGAACAGCCGTTATCAGTTATCCGCGCAACCGGGCGCCATATACTCGAGCAAGACGATCCACCAGAGTCTGAATGGCCAGATCGACCGTTTCATCCTGAAGGGTGCCACCAGTATCTTGCAAGGTTACACGGAACGCAAGGCTTTTCTCGTGCGCTGCCAGCCCGCCGGAAGTATTTGATTTTGCACGAAATTCGTCGAAAAGCGCAACCCTTTGAATGGTCTTGCAAGCCTCGTCCGAAAGCGCCTTTTGCATCTCGTCGAAGAGCGCCTGAACTTCGATTTTCTGATCGACGACGATCGCGATATCGCGCCGCACGGGCGGGAATTTCGACACTTCCGTCGGCGTCGGCAGCGCGCGCTGCATCAGCGCCTCTGCTTCGACTTCGAACAGGATCGGCGCATGCGGCAGGTCGTACTTCTGCATCCAGCGCGGATGCAGTTCGCCGATCCAGCCGACCGCACGGCCATCGAGCTCGATACGCGCGCTGCGCCCCGGATGCAGCGCCGGATGTTTAGCCTTCACGAAGCGCGCGACGGCAGGCGCCAGCAATGCTTCGAGATCGCCCTTCACGTCGAAGAAGTCTACGGCACGCGTTTGCGCGCCCCACTGCTCTTCGATGACGGGACCATACGCGAGCGCGCCGAACATTTTCGGCTGCGCAAAGCCTTCGACCGTCAGTTCACCCGCCTTCACCGATGCGTCCTGCAGGAACACGCGGCCCGCTTCGAAGACGCGAATGCGTTCCGCGCGACGGTTCAGGTTGTGGCGTAGGACGTTGATCAGGCTACCGAACAGCGTCGTGCGCATGACGGACAACTGGCTCGCGATCGGATTGAGCAGCTTTACCGGCTTGTCGTTGCCCGCGAAATCCAGCTCCCATTCGGCATCGACGAAACTGAAGTTCACCGTCTCCGCGTAGTCGCGCGCGGCGAGTGCGTGACGCAACGCGTGAATGGAGCGCTGCGTTTCGTTCGTGCGGCGCATCTCGCTGCGCGCCACGGGCGGACGCGCCGGAATCTTCTCGAAGCCGTAGATGCGCGCGACTTCTTCGATCAGGTCCTCTTCGATTTCGATATCGAAGCGATACGGCGGCGGCGTCACGAGGAAGTCGTCGCCTTCGCGTTCGAACGGCAGGCCGAGGCGCGTGAAAATCTGCGCGATTTCCTCGCCGCTGATCGCCACACCGATGATGCGGTTGGCGCGCGCGACGCGCATCTTGACGGGCGCACGCTTCGGCACGTTGACGATCTGGTCGTCGACGGGACCTGCCTCACCACCACAGATGTCGAGAATCAGCTGCGTGATGCGTTCGATATGCTCGACCGTCGTCGAGTAATCGACGCCCCGTTCGAAGCGATGGCCCGCGTCCGTCGAGAAGTTATAACGGCGCGAACGGCCACGAATGCTATCGGGCCACCAGAACGCGGCTTCGAGATAGATGTGGGTCGTATCGAGCGTGACGGCCGTGCTGTCGCCGCCCATGATGCCCGCGAGGCTTTCGATGTGGTGATCGTCGGCAATCACGCCAACCGTTTCATCCACTTCGACGGTGTTGCCGTTCAGCAGCTTCAGCGACTCGCCCGGCTTGCCCCAGCGCACGTCCATGCTGCCGTGAATCTTGTCCAGATCGAACACGTGCGACGGACGGCCGAGCTCGAGCATCACATAGTTCGAAATATCGACCAGTGCCGAGATGCTTCGTTGACCGGAACGTTCGAGGCGCTCGACCATCCACGCCGGCGACTTTGCGCGCGCGTTGACGCCACGGATCACGCGGCCCGAGAAGCGGCCGCACAGGTCGGGCGCCGAAATCTTCACGGGCAGCTTTTCGTCGAGCTTGACCTCGACGGGCTTGATCTCGAGCGGACGCAGCGGCGCGCCCGTGATCGCGGCCGTCTCGCGCGCGACGCCAAACACCGACAGGCAATCCGCCTTGTTCGGCGTCAGCTTGATTTCGAACACGGTGTCGTCGAGATTCAGCGTTTCTCGGATATCCTGGCCAATCGGCGTATCTTCCGGCAGGATCAGCAGACCGCTATGATCTTCGGACAGCTTCAGTTCACGCGCCGAGCACAGCATGCCTTCGCTCTGCACGCCGCGCAGCTTCGACAGCTTGATCTCGAACGGCGCGCCGCCCTCTTCGGCGGGCGGCAGTTGCGCGCCCACCAAGGCGACGGGCACCTTGATGCCGGGCGCCACGTTCGGCGCGCCGCACACGATGTTCAATGTCGCGCCTGTACCGGCGTCGACCTGACACACGTTGAGCTTGTCCGCGTCCGGGTGCTTGACCACTTCGAGCACGCGGCCCACCACGATCTTCGACGTGGGCGGCGCTGCGGGACGCAGGTCTTCCACTTCGAGACCGGCCATCGTCAGGGCGTGCGAGAGCTCTTCCGTGGTCAGTTGCGGATCGACAAAGGTTCTGAGCCAGGATTCCGGGAATTGCATGGTTCTGTACGTTCTAAACAGGTTGTGTCCGCATCCGGCTAATGCGTTGGCATTAGGCCGGAGGCGCTGTTTGCGGCGGGGCACTCAGGTTGCCGAATGCCGTGCCGCTCTCGTCGCGTGCTTAAAGCCTGTTGGCTCGCGCCCTACGCGTTCGCTCGCCTCAGGCGAACTGGCGCAGGAAGCGCAGGTCGTTTTCAAAGAACAGACGCAGGTCCTGAACGCCGTAACGCAGCATCGTCAGACGCTCGAGGCCGCTGCCGAATGCAAAGCCGATATAGCGCTCGGGGTCGAGGCCCATGTTGCGGATCACCGTTGGGTGAACCTGGCCCGAGCCCGAAATTTCGAGCCACTTACCGGCGTTCTTGCCATGCTCGAACATCATGTCGATCTCGGCTGACGGCTCGGTGAACGGGAAGTACGACGGACGGAAGCGCACGAGAATATCGTCGCGCTCGAAGAACTTCTTGAGGAAGTCCGTGTAGACGCCCTTCAGGTCGGCAAAGCTGATGTTCTCGTCGATCCACAGGCCTTCGACCTGGTTGAACATTGGCGAATGCGTCGCGTCGCTGTCCACGCGGTACGTGCGGCCGGGCACGATCACCTTGATAGGCGGCGTGTTGGTGCGCGCGTAGCGGACCTGCATTGGGCTGGTGTGAGTGCGAAGCAGCAGCGGACGGCCTTCTGCGTCCTTGCCGTCGACGTAGAACGTGTCCTGCATGGAACGCGCCGGATGGTTTTCCGGGCTGTTCAGCGATGTGAAGTTGTACCAGTCGGTTTCGATCTCCGGGCCGTCGGCCACGTCAAAACCGATTGTGCGGAAGATCTGCTCGACGCGCTCCCACGTGTGCATCACGGGGTGCAGACTGCCCGTACCGGCGCCGCGTCCGGGCAAGGTGACGTCGATCGCTTCGGCGGCGAGACGCTGGTTCAGCAGCGCGTCGGCAAGCGCCTGGCGGCGCGCCGTCAGCGCGGCTTCGACCTGCTGCTTGACGATGTTGATCCGCGCGCCTTCCGTCTTGCGCGTCTCGGGATCGAGCTTGCCGAGCCCCTTCAACAGTTCCGTCAAGGCACCCGACTTGCCGAGAAAACGAGCCTTCTCGTTTTCGAGCGTGGTGACGTCGGAGGCTTGTTCAAAGGCGCTTTTTGCGTCGGCGACAATCTGGTCCAGATCCATTGATCCCATCTTTTCAACGTCAGTATTCAATCGAAGTAAAACTGGCTCGACCAACAAAAAAGGGGCTCGGTGAGGAGCCCCGTTTTTGTTGCAGCGTCACCGAGACTACCGGACTGTTCGCTGCAACGAACCACGCAGTACTAGATGCTAACAGCGCACTCAGGCTGCAACGGCGGCTTTCACCTGCTTGACGATCGCAGCAAAAGCAGCCTTGTCGAACACAGCCATGTCGGCCAGCACCTTGCGGTCGAGTTCGATCGACGCCTTCTTCAGGCCGTTGATGAACACGCTGTACGTCATGTCGTGCTGACGCACCGCCGCGTTGATACGCGTGATCCACAGTGCGCGGAACACACGCTTCTTGTTGCGGCGATCGCGGTAGGCGTATTGGCCTGCGCGCATGACCGCCTGCTTGGCGATGCGATAGACGTTATTGCGGCGGCCGCGGTAACCCTTGGCCAGGTTGATGATCTTCTTGTGGCGGGCCCGTGCGGTAACCCCACGTTTGACTCGAGGCATGTTTCGCTCCTATGAGTGTCGGTTAAGGGTTAGGCGAACGGCAGCATCGCGCGTACGGAGTTCAGATCGGAATCATGAACTGCCGTGGCGCCGCGCAGGTGACGCTTGTTCTTGGTGGTCTTCTTGGTAAGAATGTGGCGCTTGAAGGCTTGACCGCGCTTGACGGTACCGCCCGGACGAACCACGAAGCGCTTTGCAGCGCTCTTCTTGGTCTTCATCTTCGGCATGACAACAACTCCATTATTTGATGGACATGGGTGTGCGGTTGGCTCAGAAAGCCCTCATCCGCCCTTTGAAACCCACTCCACTTGGTATGCAGACGGCTTGAACTGCTTGCCGCTGCTTTTCAGGAAGAGCGCGCGCTGTACAACTGCGAGCGCATTCCGAAACCTGCTTGCACACGCCGCCTTTCGACGGCGCGCGACTCAAACTTTCCGACAAACGCGCTGCGCACATTGAGATGCGCAGCGAACGTCTGCTTACTTCTTTTTCTTCGGCGCCAGCACCATGATCATCTGGCGGCCTTCCATCTTCGGCATCTGCTCGACCTGACCGACTTCATCCAGATCGGTGCGCAGACGCTCGAGCATGCGCATGCCGATTTCCTGGTGAGCCATTTCGCGGCCACGGAAACGCAACGTGATCTTCGTCTTGTCGCCATCTTCAAGGAAGCGGACGAGATTGCGCAGCTTGACGTTGTAGTCACCGTCATCCGTGCCCGGCCGGAACTTGACTTCCTTGACCTGGATGACCTTCTGCTTGAGCTTGGCCTCGTGCTGCTTCTTCGCTTCCTGGTACTTGAACTTGCCGTAGTCCATCAGGCGGCAGACGGGCGGAACCGCTTGCGGCGCGATTTCAACCAGATCCACGTCCTGCTGTTCCGACAGGCGGAAAGCATCAGCGAGTTTTACGATGCCGAGCGGTTCGTTGTCGATTCCGACCAGACGCACCTCGGGTGCAGTAATTTCACCGTTGATGCGATGCGACGACTTATCAGTAGCGATGTTACGTTTCCTCTAAAAATTAAAAAAACGAGCCGCGCTGCCTGGTGGTTACTGGAACGTCTGCACGTCCTGGCGCAGACGCTCGCTGAAGGCATCGAGGGACATCACGCCCAGATCGACACCGCCACGGGCACGCACGGCTACCGTTTGTGCATCACGCTCCTTATCGCCGACGACCAGCAGATACGGCACCTTTTCAAGCGTGTGCTCGCGTATTTTATAGCTAATCTTCTCGTTGCGCAAATCGGCCTCTACTCTAACCCCTTGTTTTTGCAACGATTGGGCCAGAGACTGTGCGTATTCCGCCTGACTTTCTGCGATATTCATCACAACGACCTGCATCGGCGCCAGCCAGGCAGGCATTGCACCGGCATGGTGCTCGATCAAAATACCGAGGAACCGCTCCATTGATCCGACGATTGCCCGGTGCAGCATGATCGGGCGGCGGCGGCTATTGTCCTCCGCCACGTACTCCGCGCCAAGGCGCTCCGGCAGCACCATATCGAGCTGCAGCGTGCCGCACTGCCACGACCGGCCGAGCGCATCCTTGATGTGATATTCGACCTTCGGACCATAGAACGCGCCCTCGCCCGGCAATTCTTCCCAGCTCACGCCGCATGCCGTCAGCGCGTCACGCAGACCCTGCTCGGCGCGATCCCAGGTTTCATCCGTACCCGCGCGCGCGTCGGGGCGCAGCGAAAGCTTGATCTCGACGTTATCGAAGCCGAAATCCTTATAAACGCTCATCGCCAGCGTATTGAACGCGATCGATTCGCTGATGAACTGGTCTTCGGTACAGAAAATATGCGCATCGTCCTGGACGAAGCCGCGCACACGCATCAGGCCGTGCAGCGCACCCGACGATTCGTTCCGATGGCAAGAGCCGAACTCCGCATAACGCAGCGGCAGGTCGCGGTACGAGCGCAGGCCGTGATTGAACACCTGCACGTGACCCGGGCAGTTCATCGGCTTGATCGCGTAGTCGCGCTTTTCCGACTCCGTCGTGAACATGTTTTCACGATAGTTCTGCCAGTGACCGGACGCCTCCCACAGCGAGCGGTCCATGATCATCGGCGTCTTGATTTCGAGGTAGCCCGCATCGTTCACGCGACGGCGCATGTACTGCTCGACCTGCTGCCACAACGTCCAGCCGCGCGGATGCCAGAACACCATGCCCGGCGACTCGTCCTGCATGTGAAACAGGTCGAGCTGCTTGCCGAGCTTGCGGTGATCGCGCTTTTCCGCCTCTTCGAGCATGTGCAGGTACGCATCCTGGTCTTCCTTCTTCGTCCAGGCCGTGCCGTAGATACGCTGCAACTGCTCATTCTTCGAATCGCCGCGCCAGTATGCGCCCGCGAGCTTCATCAGCTTGAAGACTTTCAATTTGCCCGTCGACGGGACGTGCGGACCACGGCACAGATCCGTGAAACCGCCGTGCGAGTACAGCTTGATCTCGTCGCTGGCGGGGATCGATTCGATGATCTCGGCCTTGTACTTTTCGCCGATGCTCTTGAAATACTCGACCGCTTCATCGCGCGACACCACGCGGCGCGACACCGGCTCATCCTTCTTCGCGAGCTCCTGCATGCGCTTTTCGATCTTCTCGAGATCTTCGGGCGTGAAGGGACGGCTATACGAGAAGTCGTAGTAGAAGCCGTTGTCGATCACCGGCCCGATCGTCACCTGCGCCTCGGGAAACAGGTCCTTCACCGCGTACGCGAGCAAATGGGCCGTCGAGTGGCGAATTATGTCGAGGCCATCGGCGTCCTTGTCCGTGACGATCGCGAGCGAGACATCGCGATCGATCAGCGCGGACGTATCGACCAGCTCACCGTCGATCTTGCCGCCAAGCGCCGCCTTCGCGAGACCGGGGCCGATCGAGGCCGCCACTTCAGCGACGGTGACGGGATGCTCGTACTGTCGAACAGAACCATCGGGCAGTCGTATCGAAACCATTGCGTTCTCCGTAATGCCGGCCGGCGGCACAGGCAACAAGACTTAAAGACAAAAAAGCACGACAAAAAAAATGCGGCCCCGCTTTCGAGGGGCCGCATTCACATTTCCGCAAAACTGCTGCAAACAACAAGGGCGAAAGTGGTCCTCGACTAGCGTCGCTCCGAAACAGTTCCGGTCAACGTTCGCGGTGTCATAACCATGTTCGCTTGGTTCGCCATTTACGCCGAAGCGCTTATTGCTACTTGCGTTTGCGAAACATCGGCAAGCCGAAGTTTCAGATTCGTTGGTAGGCTCGATTGGACTCGAACCAACGACCCCCACCATGTCAAGGTGGTGCTCTAACCAGCTGAGCTACGAGCCTAGAGAAACGAGATTATATGGAGCGCAGAGAAAGTTGGCAAGCGTTTTTATGCGGCGACATCAAAATCCCGATGCCGCTTTCGCGAATGGCCAACGCCATCACTTGCGCGTCGCGCTAACGACGCCCGCTACTTCCCCCAACATTGCGCACGCGCGCTGGATCTGCGCCGCACTCGACACTTCCACCGTGAACTGCATGAACGCCGCGTTGCGCCGCGACTGCGTCTTTACACCGACCACGTTCATCTTCTCGCGCGCGAAGACTTCGGAGATATCGCGCAGCAGACCTTGCCGGTCGCTGGCTTCGATCGAAAGATCGACGGGATAGACCGACTTGCCGCGCCCGCTCATCACGTCCGCGGACCATGCCGTTTGCAGCACACGCTCCGGCGCACGCTCGGCCATCCGCAGGAACGTCGGGCAGTCGCTGCGATGGATCGACATGCCCTTGCCGCGCGTGACAAAACCCGCGATGTCATCTGGCGGCGCCGGGCGGCAGCAGCGCGCGAGCTGCGTGAGCAACGCATCGACGCCGACGACCAGCACCCCCGTCGACGCGCCATGCGCAACGCTCGCGCCACTGCTGCGCTTCTCGAACTGCTCAGGCGCTTCGACGACGGGCTCGGCGGGCGGCGCGTCGTTCAGCGCCTGCTCGACGAGCCGCAAGCTGAACTCTTCCTTGCCGACGACCGAGAAGAGATCGTCGGTGGACTTGAAACCCAGCTTCGCGGCAAGCTGATCGAGATTGACGGACGTCTTGCCTTCGCGCTGCAAGGTCTTTTCGACCATCGCGCGCCCCGTCGCGATGTTCTCCTGCACTTCGACCGCGTTGAACCACGCCCGCACTTTCTGGCGCGCGCGGTGGCTTTGCAGATAGCCAAGCTGCGGATTGAGCCAGTCGCGCGACGGACCGCCTTCTTTCACCGCGATGATCTCGACGGTCTGCCCGTTCTGCAACGGCGTGTTCAACGGCACCATCGCGCCGTCGACGCGCGCGCCGCGGCAACGATGTCCGAGTTCGCTATGCAGGTGATACGCGAAATCGAGCGGCGTCGCGCCTTGGGGCAGCGGAATCACACGCGCCTGCGGTGTGAGCGTGTAGATATGGTCGTCGTCGAGCGTCGCCTGGCGAAGCTGCTCCCACGGCCGGGCCGCGCCCTTTTCACCGGGCTTGCCTTCGGACACATCGTCCTTCCACGCAAGCAGCTGACGCAGCCATGCGATCTTCTCGTCGTATTTCTCGCTAGCACTGAACTGGCCGCCGTAGCCGCGCGTGCCCGCTTCCTTGTAGCGCCAGTGGGCAGCCACGCCATACTCGGCGAACTGATGCATTTCCTGGGTACGGATCTGCACTTCGAACGCGCGGCCGTCATCGCCGATCACGACCGTGTGCAGCGACTTGTAGCCGTTCGGCTTGGGCCGCGAGATGTAGTCGTCGAACTCCCTGGGCACCGGCTGCCACAGGTTGTGCACGATGCCGAGCACCGTATAGCAATCCTTGATGTCCGGCACGATGACGCGAAACGCACGCACATCGTACAGCTCGGAAAAGTCCAGTTCCTTGCCTCGCATCTTGCGCCAGATGCTGTAGATATGCTTTGGCCGGCCGCTCACCTCGGCGTTGATATGCGCCGCAGCCAGCTCTTGTTGCAACCGCTCGATCGCCTCGGCCACATACGTTTCGCGCTCGACGCGCTTCTCGTCGAGCAGCTTCGCGATGCGCTTGTAGGTTTGTGGCTCCTCGAAGCGAAATGCGAGGTCTTCGAGTTCCCACTTCAACTGCCAGATGCCGAGCCGGTTCGCGAGCGGCGCGTAGATGTCGAGTGTCTCGCGCGCCACGTCCGGCGTAGGCGTGATCTTCGCCGCTGCATAGTAGCGTAGCGATTGCAGCCGTGAAGCGAGCCGGATCAGCACGACGCGGATGTCCTGCGCGAACGCGAGCAGCATCTTGCGCAACGCTTCGACCTGCGCGCGGCGCGCGGCCTGCGCATCGCGGCCCGCTTCGGGCATCGCGTTCTGCGCCGCACGCATGCTCACGGTGCCGAGCCGCAGCAGCTTGCGCACGTCGCCGACCAGTTGCGCGACTTCCTCGCCGAAATTGTCGGCGATGGTCTGCTCGGGGTTCGTCAGATGCGGCGTCAGCGAGAACAGCGCCGCCGCCAGCACTGCAGGCGGATCGACGTTGAGCGTGCGCATGATGGCCGCCGTGCCGGCGGCATGATCGGCGAGCGGCTCGCCCGACGACAGGCGCGCATCGCCCGCGTGCTCGCGCACGAACGCGAGCGCGTCGTCGAAAGACGGCGTTGGGTTCGGAGCGGTCGTGACGGTGTCGGTGTTCATCGTGCGGCGGCCCGCGGCATACGCGGGCACTCAGGCGAATGCTTGAAACGTGATGGCTGGCCTAGCTGCGCTGCGCGGCGACGACGACCACTTCGACGAGGCACTTCGGGTTGGCGAGCTTCGCCTCGACGGTGGCGCGCGGCGGCGTGTTGCCTTGCGCGACCCACTCGTCCCACGCCGCGTTCATGCCAGCGAAATGCACCATGTCCGAGATATAAATCTGCACCGACAGCAGCAGCGACTTGTCGCTGTTGACTTCGCCGAGCAGGCGGTCGATGTGGCCGAGCACTTCGCGCGTCTGACCGACGATGTCCTGATCGGTGTCCTCGGCGATCTGGCCAGCAAGATAGACCGTGCCGTTGTGCACGGCGGTTTCCGAAAGACGCTTGCCGACGTGATGACGAATGACTGCCATGAAATGTCCTGTCCGTTGAGAATAAAAAACGATGCTGTGCGGCGATGCGTTTTGCGTTCCCCGATTCTTTGTGATCGGTCAACGACGCCGCGCGAATCTCATATTATGACGCGTCAGCGCCGTCCCCGATAAAGAACCGTTTCACGATATCGATCTGATCAGCGGAGAGAAAGGCTGGCGCGTGGCCCACACCGGGAATATCGACGCTCGACACATTGCGCCCCTTCTCGATCATCTGCGCGACGGTTTCGCGCGACAGCAGATCCGACTGCTCGCCGCGTACCACGAGCACGGGTCCCTCGATCGCCGCAAACGACTGCCACAGCGCCGCCTCGCCGAGCGCCGCCAGTTCGGGCGTGGTCTTGGTGAACGGCTCCGCGATGCGCGGGTCGTAGCGAAAACGCCATGCGCCGTCACGCTCATGCACGAGCGGCGAATTGATCTCGCGCCACTCTTCGGGCGTCAACGGCCCGAACGATTGCGCGAGCAACGCCGCATGATCGATCACTTCCTGCTGCGTGGCGAACGACACCGGCTGCCCCAGATAGCTGCCGATACGCTCGAGCGCGACCGGCTCGACATGCGGGCCGACGTCGTTGACGATCATCTTGCGGATGGGCGAATCCTTCAGCCCGGCGAAGGCCATGCCGATCAGCCCGCCCATCGACGTGCCGAACCAGTCCACCGACTCCACGCCAAGCCGCGCAACGAGCGTGACCATGTCGCCGACATACTGCGGAATGGTGTAGTAAGCGGGATTGGCGAGCCACGACGACAAGCCGCGCCCGACCACGTCAGGACACACCACGCGATACACCGACGACAACGCCGCCGCGACCCGGTCGAAGTCACGACCCGAGCGCGTGAGACCATGCACGCAGACCAGCACGCGCGGGTTGTCGGGCGCACCCCATTCTGTGTATGCGATGCGATGCAGACCAACGGGGCTTGCGCATTGCACGTAACGTTGACGGGGCACGGCGGGACTGATTGCGGGCGAAACGGCGAAGGGCGTGGCGGTCATCAGAATTCCCTCGATCGAAACAGGCAGCGCGCAAAAGGCGCACGGAACACGATCGATTCTAAACCGCTTCGCCCTCGTCTCTCATCGGTGAAACGGCATAGGACAAAAGCACAAACGCCAAAATGAAAAAGCGGGTGCGACCTGCATCGCACCCGCTTCCCATCAATCTTTACGTCAACCCGATCCGGCGCGGAACCGGACGAACAAGATCAGCCCACTGCGCTCGTGTCGAGCGGCGCGCCCGTCTTCGCCTTGATCTCGTCGACGGTGACGCCGTCGGCCAGTTCGACCAGCTTCAGGCCGCCATCGACCACGTCGATCACGCCGAGGTCGGTGATGATGCGGTCGACCACGCCCACGCCCGTCAACGGCAGCGTGCATTTCTCGAGAATCTTGTGCTGGTCGCCCTTCGCGACGTGCTCCATCAGCACGACGACCTTCTTCACGCCCGCCACGAGGTCCATCGCGCCGCCCATGCCCTTGATCATCTTGCCCGGGATCATCCAGTTCGCCAGATCGCCCTTCTTGCTGATCTGCATGGCACCCAGAATGGCCAGGTTGATGTGTCCGCCGCGAATCATCGCGAACGAATCGGCCGACGAGAAAATCGACGAGCCCGGCAGCGTCGTCACCGTCTGCTTGCCGGCGTTGATCAGGTCGGCGTCCACTTCGTCTTCGTACGGCGACGGACCGATGCCGAGCAGGCCGTTTTCCGACTGCAGCCACACTTCCATGCCCGCGGGCACGTGGTTGGCGACGAGCGTCGGCAAGCCGATGCCGAGGTTCACGTAGAAGCCGTCCTGCAGTTCCTTCGCCGCGCGCGCGGCCATCTGGTCACGATTCCAAGCCATGATTACTCTCCTTTCGCGCGGACGATGCGTTGTTCAATGCGTTTTTCCGGATTCGCGTTCAGCACGAGGCGCTGCACGAAGATACCCGGCGTGTGGATTGCGTCCGGATCGAGTTCGCCCGTCTCGACGATCTCTTCGACTTCCGCGACCGTGATCTTCCCCGCCATGGCGCACATCGGGTTGAAGTTGCGCGCGGTGCGGCGATAGATCAGGTTGCCCGACTTGTCGGCCTTCCATGCCTTGACGAGCGCGACGTCGGCCGTCAGCGAATGTTCGAGCACGTAGTGGTTTTCGCCGAACTGGCGCGTTTCCTTGCCGTCCGCGATGATCGTGCCGTAGCCCGTGTTCGTGAAGAACGCCGGAATGCCCGAGCCGCCTGCGCGCAGCTTTTCGGCGAGCGTGCCTTGCGGTGTGAATTCCAGCTCGAGTTCGCCCGCCAGATACTGGCGCTCGAATTCCTTGTTCTCGCCCACATACGACGAAATCATTTTCTTGATCTGGCGCGTTTCCAGCAGCAAACCGAGGCCGAAGCCGTCCACACCCGCGTTGTTGCTGATGCAGGTGATGCCCTTGACGCCCGAATCGCGCAGGGCGGCGATCAGCGCTTCGGGAATGCCGCACAGGCCAAAGCCGCCGACAGCGAATGTCTGGCCGTCCTTGACGATGCCTTCGAGCGCGGACGCCGCGCTTGCGTAGACTTTGTTCATCAGTGTGTCCCTTCCTTGATTGGATACCCGAAAATCCGGATCGATGCGACGCCGTTCTTATGTCGACTGGCAGCTCGTCCCGGCGCGCTTTCGCGCGGCCTGACAGATTGCCGGGGCGCTGCGGGCATGGCCCGAAACGCCATTCTAGTCACCTGCGGCGAACGGTGGCGTGACTCGTGCAAAACTTGATGGAGAACTGCTCGGGCACGCCAGCCGCGCATCTTGTGATGTGCCGAAAGGGTACGATGCGGCGGCCTTGCGGCACAATACGCAAAAATACATAAGTACTCGTCCCGCATCCTTCGCTGATTTCATGCCCGCTCTGGATTACCAAACCGCTTTTCATCTCGCGCCGATTGGTCTCGTGCTGTCGCGCGAACGGATCATCGAAGACTGCAACGACCAGCTCGCCTCGATCTTCGGCCGCTCGCGCGAATCGTTGCTGGGGCAATCGTTCGCGGTGCTGTATCCGTCGCCCGACGAGTTCGAGCGCATCGGCGAGCGCATTCCGCCCATCATGACGGCGCAAGGCAGCTACGCCGACGACCGCATCATGAAGCGCGCCAACGGCGAGCTATTCTGGTGCCACGTGACGGGCCGCTCGCTCGACCGCGCGACACCGCACGCAGCGGGCGTCTGGACTTTCGAGGATCTGAGCGCGACGCGGCGCGTCGCCGTGGAACTGACGCCGCGCGAGCGTGAAATCGCCGCGCAACTGGTGACGGGGAAAACGAGCAAGCAGATTGGCCGGATTCTCGACATCAGTTCGCGTACCGTCGACGTCTACCGCGCGAGGCTGATGCGCAAATATGACACGGGCAACGCGACCGAGCTGTTGCAGCGCCTGCTCGGGAACTGACGTCCGCTTGCGTAGCGGGAGCGGGGAGCGGCGCCGGCCGTGACAGCCGGCGCGCGAGGATGACGCTCAGGCCTTCACGAGCTGAGCGTTTTCGATGGTCGAGCGCAGCAGGTCGGGAATCGGCACCGACTTGCCCGCCGCGTAGTCGATCCACACGCACTTCGCATTGCCGCGCGCGTACAGCGTGTCAGGATCGTCAGCGCGATACAGTTCGAAGCCCGTATCGAAGCTGCTGCGCCCCGGCACGCCGACTGTCATGCGGCCGATCACGTCGCCCGGATAGTGCAGCTGCTTCAGAAATTCCATCGATGCATTGACGATCACGGGCCCCTGCCCTTCGCCATTGCCGCCGGCAATGCCGAGCTGCTCGAACCAGGAAATCCGCACCTGCTCCATGTAGCGGAAATAGACCGTGTTGTTCACATGGCCGAACGCGTCCATGTCGCCCCAACGGATCGGCATCGACAACTCAAAAACTGGGTGGTAATCGCTCATTGCACTTCTTCTACGGTTCAAATCGGGGAAACGGAACGGCTGGGCCGCATTCGGCTGCGGCCGCACCGCAAAGCATGGCGGCCAGACTGCGCCGCGCGATGCGGACGTTGCACAAGGGTGTCAATGATCGCGCGTTTCGCGTTTTTCTGCTCTGAGCGTCGCGAAACGCGTGGTTGTCAGCGCAGCCGCGCCCGTCACGACAGGGCGAAGCCGTCGTCGGCGGCGATCACCGAGCCGTTGATGAACTGCGATTCGTCAGCGGCGAGCAGCAGCAACAACCCATCGAGATCTTCCGGTTTTCCGACGCGGTGCCGCGGCAGCATCGAAATCAGCTTTTGCCCCTGATCGGTGGACCAGTGATGGTGATTGATCTCGGTATCGATATACCCAGGGCAGATCGCGTTCACATTGATGCCATGCCGGCCCCACTCCTGCGCCATCGCCTTCGTCATATGCACGACGGCCGCCTTGCTCATCGAGTAAAGGCCGATCTGCGGCAGCACGCGCAAGCCCGCCACGGATGCAATATTGATGATCCGGTACGACGGCTTGTTAGTGGCGCCGCAGCGCATGATCATCCGCTTGGCCACTTCCTGCGCGACGAAAAAGGCGCCGCGCGTGTTCGTGTCGAACACGTATTCGAAATCGGCGGGCGTCACTTCCGTCAGCTTTTGCGTGGTCGAGACGCCCGAGTTGTTGACGAGAATATCGATCGTCCCCGCCTCGGTCTCGGCATGCGCGACGGCCGACTTGATGCTCTGATAATCCGTCACGTCGAGCGAAACGACGTGCGCCGCGCCGCCCGACGCCTCGATCTCGGCACGCAATTCCTTTAGGCGTTCGATACGTCGGCTCGCCAGCACGACCTTCGCGCCTGCTTGCGACAGCACCATGGCAAACCGCTTGCCGAGTCCACTCGACGCGCCGGTAATCAGCGCCACCTTGCCTTCCAGATTGATCGAACGGCCCATTGTCGTTTTCCTTGGAACGTGGATGTGATGGGAATGCCTGGCCCGCGTGCTGCGCAGCGCATGGCGTAAATCCCAGTTCACAATAATAGAACGATCGTGCTAATCTTGCCTCATTGTGTTGCAGTGCAGGGATCGTTCGCTGACAATACGATCCCGAAAAAAGCATTCTAACGGTAAGAGGAGCATCAATGACCCCCGCAAGTCTGATCGAGCAATACGGCCCGCGCGAGTCGATGGAATATGACGTGGTGATCGTCGGCGGCGGCCCGGCGGGCCTGTCGGCGGCCATTCGCCTGAAGCAGCGTGCCGCGGAGAAAGGCGTCGAGATCGGCGTCTGCGTGCTCGAAAAAGGCTCGGAAATTGGGGCGCATATCCTCTCGGGTGCCGTGATGGACCCGCGCGCGCTGAACGAACTCATTCCGGACTGGAAGGAAAAAGGCGCGCCGCTGGACGTCGAAGTGACGGAAGACCGCTTTTTGTTTCTCTCCGAAACGGGCGCGAAAGCGGTGCCGAACTGGGCGTTGCCGGACAATTTCAAGAATCACGGCAACTACGTGATCAGCCTCGCGAACGTCACGCGCTGGCTCGGGCAGCAGGCCGAAGCGCTGGGCGTCGAGATTTTTCCGGGCTTTCCGGCCGCTGAAGTGCTTTACAACGACGACGGCTCCGTCAAAGGCGTCGCGACGGGCAATCTCGGCATCGGCAAGGACGGTGAGCCGACCGAAAACTTCCAGCTCGGCATGGAACTGCATGCCAAGTACACGCTGTTCTGCGAAGGCGCGCGCGGGCATCTCGGACGCCAGCTGTCGGACAAGTTCAAGCTGCGTGATGGCGCCGATCCGCAGGTGTACGGCATCGGCATCAAGGAACTGTGGGAAATCGATCCGGCCAAGCACAAGCCGGGTCTGGTGATCCACACGGCTGGCTGGCCGCTCGATACGCAGACCTACGGCGGCTCGTTCCTGTATCACATCGACAATAACCAGGTGATGGTGGGTTTTGTCGTCGGCCTCGGTTATTCGAATCCGTATCTGTCGCCGTTCGAGGAATTTCAGCGCTACAAGACGCATCCGTCGATTCGTGCGTTCCTCGAAGGCGGCAAGCGCGTGTCGTACGGCGCGCGGGCGATCACGGCGGGCGGCTTGCTCTCGCTGCCGAAGCTCGCTTTCCCGGGCGGCGCGCTCGTGGGCGACGACGCAGGTTTCCTGAATGCATCGCGGATCAAGGGTTCGCACGCGGCGATCAAGACAGGCATGCTCGCCGCCGACGCGGCATTCGACGCCGTACAGGCTGGACGCCAGAGCGACGAACTGACGGCTTATCCCGAGTCGTTCAAGACCTCGTGGCTGCACACCGAACTCTACCGCGCCCGCAACTTCAAGCAGTGGATGAGCAAGGGCCTGTATCTCGGCACGCTGATGGTCGGCATCG
>NZ_JAGUUD010000270.1:0-776 GCF_020177535.1 Paraburkholderia sp. XV
ACGGTGATCAGAGGTATCCGTGGTGACCAAAGTTGGCTCTCTCGCGATTCGGTATCCTGGAGCCTACGGCTTGGGATGACTCGATCCCGCGAGCGGGCTTCCGGCGAAGGGATCGTTTTTCCGGTCCGCATCGGTCTGCTTTGCCGGTCGTGCACGCGTCCGGCCCGAAAATTCAAAGTGCCCGATGGATTGTCCTGCGCTGGTGGCCTGTTTAAGCCATTGCGGCACCTCGCCCTCGCCACTCCAGGTGTCACCGCCCGCGCTACGGTAGCGACCTGTGTCCGCCCCCTCCGTCGCGGTCGCCAGAAACGAAGCGAGGTCATCCGGGCCGATCCCAAAATCATCCATGCGGTGGCGGAGATAAACAATCATGCTGTCCCGCTTCCGTTCATCCATGAGAAGTTCCTGTCAGGTATTTCGCCAGCGATTCAATATAAATCGCGAAACCGCGATAGCGCGCCGTTCATTGCACGGCCCAGCGTTCTTTACACTTCAATTACCGACCGGTATAACGCTTCACAGATGCTGGACGGCAGTCGCGTAGGACTTCGCCGCCTCCCGGAGTTGCCCGGCGGCGGCCTGTACGTGGATCGGCAACTCGCTCAGCGCGAGCAGGGTGTCCACACCGTCCAGCCGCCTGCGAAGTTCGATCACGAGATCCATGACGCTGGCGTCGCCCACGCGTCGGCGATTGCTCTGTCTGGAACTGACCACGGAGCAGTCGACCAGACGATCGATCTTGCGAAAATAGGCTTGAGCCGCGGCGCGGTGCCTCG
>NZ_JAGUUD010000271.1:0-752 GCF_020177535.1 Paraburkholderia sp. XV
AGTTTCTCAAGGGACTGCTGCAATAAAAAACGTTGGCGGGTTCGAAAGAGCCCTTCAAACAGTACGGGGTAGCATTACGAGAAGCGCCGTCAGGTCTTGTTCCTTGCCGGCTTCAGGTCCGCCAGTCCGATCCCCTGGCGGGCCTTTTTATTTCTGTAGCGCTGGTCGCGACCCGATCATGGGTTGGAATCAACATGCTCAACCGCGCCCCGGTCTGCAGGTACGTCCACGCCATTCATTGGCCACTGCCACGGCGTTCTCGAACGCGCTAGCGCTTTCGGGCGCCGTCGAGCTACGCCCGTGGGTCTGCCTCAAGCGAATGCTGACACGGCATCTCGCGCGCCTTGCGAACTCTCTCGCAGCTGTACGCATGAGCGGCACTGCTGCACGTCACTATCGTCGATCCGCACGGCCCTCACGAACGAAAACACCATCGGCGCGCCTCTGAGGCCGGACCGGCGTCGTCACATCGATGCGGTCGAGTAGCAGCAGCGATTATGCGGTGCGCAAGAGCACAACATTGTCGACGCGTGCGCTGCTGTTTCCCGATTGCTTTCCACAATCCGTGACGCGAATGGCTGCATTAAGTGCTGTTCGGTTAAAGCCGACAGCTTCGCGATGATCTGTTTGCTGGGAGCAGACCTTCATTTCCGGGCTAATCGCCTGAAAGCCCGCCTTCGAAAAGTACCCTCCAGAAAATCACCTTTGATTTCATACGGTTAGCGTGTGATTCCAGCGTCCTTCGCCCCACT
>NZ_JAGUUD010000272.1:0-692 GCF_020177535.1 Paraburkholderia sp. XV
TTTTTATCCATCTTCCTGACCGACTTCTTCGGCTACACGGATGCGCTGCTACGTTTCGACCGCACTCGTCGCAAGGTGTGGATGTTTGTCGGCACACGTACGCCAATCGAACTCGACTGGGACAGGCTCACCCCCGTCTCCCAGGGCGTCACTCCCGCCAACACCAACGTCAACACCTTCCGCGCCGTGCTGCTCGTCGATCTCGATGAACAGGGCGAGGTCAGATTCGATGGACACTTTCCGCGCATCGCCAGTCTCGGCCAGACTTCGCTGAACGAACAGTACGCGCTTGGCCAGTACGAATACGTGCGCCAGTTCATGGAAGCCGGCCCCGCCAGCCTGCCGCGCTGCGAGACCTATCTCGAACACCGTACAGGCCTGCGCGATCTCCTGAGCTTCTTCGATCTGCTCGACATTCCGCGCAGGTTCGACTGGCACGATCCGCAGATGAAGGGGTTCGGCCTGCTGCTGTTGGTCACCCTGGCCTGCACGGCGATGGCGCCGATGATCATGCTCTTCAGCATCGCCAGCTGGATCGCCTATCGCTGTAACCGCGTTCCCACCTGGCCCGCACAGATCGAGGCCTGCGCCGCCGAAGGGGGCGTGATGCGCCCGCCCGCAGATGCCCACTCACAGCGCCAGCCCATCGTGTGGAAGGAAGTACCGTTCATCCTGCTGTGGACGGGTAGCGC
>NZ_JAGUUD010000273.1:0-685 GCF_020177535.1 Paraburkholderia sp. XV
ACGAGCAGATGTAAAGCCACGAGCAGCGTGAGAAGTCTTACCTGTCCGTCGACTTCACGATCCGGTAGCTGTCGTCCTGAATGTTGGCTTTCCATGTCCGCGTTCCCGATGGTTGTGTTCAATCGTCAGATCAGGAAATCGACCTTGATTGCGCGTAGAGGTGAAGGCCCGTCAGCATGCCGCCGGGCCGCGCCTCACCCGCCTAGAGAATCGGTGCGCCACCCGTCACGGCGATCGTCGCGCCTGACACATAACTCGCCTCGTCTGTCGCGAGCATCACATAAGCGGGTGCGAGTTCGACGGGCTGCCCCGGCCGCTGCATCGGTACCTGCTTGCCGAAGTTTTCGACTTTCTCTTTCGGCATCGTCGACGGGATCAGCGGCGTCCAGATAGGTCCGGGCGCGACGCAATTGACGCGAATGCCCTGTTTGGCGAGCAATTGCGCAAGGCCGCCTGTAAAGTTCTGGATTGCACCTTTTGTCGTTGCATACGCGAGTAAGCCGGGATTGGGCTTGTCCGCATTGATCGATGTCGTGTTGATGATCGAGCCGCCCGGTTTCATATGTTTGACGGCAGAGCGCACGATCCTGAACATCGCGCCGATGTTCGTATCGAATGTCTTGTTCCATTCTTCATCGGTGATCTCGTCGAGCGAATCGTAGGTCATCTGATAGGCCGCGTTGTT
>NZ_JAGUUD010000274.1:0-607 GCF_020177535.1 Paraburkholderia sp. XV
CCGGTCTCAGAGCGGTGGCTCTGGCGTGGTTGCGCGCAGGAACGCAAGGGCTCAATCTGCGGGACTGGTTCCGCATGCGCCGTGCCACGGGTTATGCAATCTACCCGGCACATCTCGATGCGGATCTTTACTTTGGATTGCAAATAATGCACGGGCGTGCAATGCGGCCTCGTCAAAGCGGCTGCGGTATGGCGATTGCTTTTCCCATCGTCAATTCACCAGGAGCGCATCGTGAGACGGTTGAACACTTCCCTGCTGTGCATGCAACTGCTGATCTGGAGCGCTGCTGTCGCCTGTTCCTTGATATGACGCCCCGCCTGTAACGTCTTGCCGTACCAGGATGGAGCGCGCCCGGACATTCCCTCCTGGCCGTGGCATGGGCATGGTCAGGATCGTGACCGGGTTGCGGACGCGTTTTGGCGAAGCGGTTGGACTTGAAGGGTTTCTCGCCATCGGCCTGATGGGGCTTTGCTATGGTGCCGCGTTGCTTGCGCACGCATACGCATTCTTCGCGGTGTTCGTCGCCGGTGTCGCGCTGCGCCATGAAGAACTGGACGCAACGGGTGAGCAGATGCCCTCTGAGGCACTTGCCGATGTCGAGCGCAGC
>NZ_JAGUUD010000275.1:0-570 GCF_020177535.1 Paraburkholderia sp. XV
TCTCCATCGCGATGCGCTTTCGCTCCTCTTCGCGGATCGCCTCCATGTAGGCGGAAAGCTCGCGTTGCTGCTCGCGCGATTCGACCAGTTCCTGCTCCATCTGCTTGCGCCCGGTAATGTCGTTCAGCCCGACATAGATGGCGGGCGAGTCGTCGTAGGTCGCGACGCGCGCGGTCACCATCGCCCAGAACTGCGTGCCGTCCGGGCGGCGGAACCGGACCTCGGTATCGCGCAGGCTGCCCTCCGTTCGCAGATGCCCGATCAGCCGCTCGCGCGCCGCCGGGTCCGCGTAGAAGTCGGCGATGTTGGCGACATTCAAGGCGGTGCGCTCGCCCATGCCGAACAGCGCGCGCATCGGCGCGTTCGTGTACAGGATGCGTCCATCCGGCATCGACGTGATGCACAGCGGCACCGGACTCGTTTCGACGATCGCACGAAAGCGCGCTTCGCTCGCCTGCAGGCGCGCCTCCGCGCGGCGGCGTTCGTCGATCTGCGCCTGCAGGTTGGCATTGGCGCGCGCCAGTTCTTCCGTGCGCAACGCGACGCGCCGTTCGAGATCGTCGCGTACCT
>NZ_JAGUUD010000276.1:0-549 GCF_020177535.1 Paraburkholderia sp. XV
CCACCCGGCTGGGGCTCGCGCAATTCCTCTCTCATGCGCTCGATACACCATCGCAGCGTTGACGGGCCCGGTTCCTCCCGAATGTGGATGACCGCAGGGAGCACGTTTAAAAGCAGATCGGCCTGACCGTCGGCCAGCGTGAAATATCCGCCCACGCTGAGGAATTCGCCGCCGCCATTGTGCGTCACGATACGGCCGTCCCTGACCTGCGGGACGAGTGCACCGAACGCGACCGGCTCTGCAGCAGGATTGCTCGCGATGGAAAAGGGCTTGCCCCGCGCGAGCAGATAGCATTCGCCTTCGGTGACCTCAAGGGGCTCGGGTTCGCCATCAACGCTGAGCCAGCACCGGCCCCGCAGCACCGCATGAAACTTGATGCCGTCGAATGGCCCGAATTTCACGGCCCAGTCGCCGGCCGCATCGAAACCGCCGGAAACGTAGCTTTGCAGCTTCAGGAGGGACAACACATCCGAGAGTGTATCCATGACGAAGTTCGAACGATTGAATACCAGAAACGAACTCTAAGGCATGGATCGTTCCGGTTCAACG
>NZ_JAGUUD010000277.1:0-528 GCF_020177535.1 Paraburkholderia sp. XV
GTGTGGCGAGCTGTTTGCGATAGAGTGATGCACGCAGTAAATGTCGCTTGAGCGCGAAGTGCTGGCGAATCGGTCCGAAGCTCGATAAGAACGCTTGTGTGCGATCAGGATCGCGGAAACCACGCATCCGTCGTTCGCGCTCACGCGTGGGTTGATGGCTATTTTCGGCACGGTTGTTCACCCGAGCACTGGCTTTGACGAAGACGTGTTTGATCTTTGCCAGTTCGGGAATTTCGGCCTTCGCGGCCGGATAACTGCGCAACTGATCGGTGACAATCCTTCGCGGCGCGTCGGGACAGGCGGCCAGCACGCGTTTGAAGAAGCGCTTCGCCGCCGCCTTATCGCGACGTTTCTGCAGCAGGATGTCGAGTTCGGCACCGTGCTGGTCGACTGCCCGCCAGAGCAGATAAGGCTCCCCGCGCAACGTAACGAAGACCTCGTCAAGATGCCATGTGCTGCCGGTTTTGCGGCGAGCCGCCTTGACGCGATGTGCGAAGCCCGCGCCGAATTTATCGCACCAGCGGCGGA
>NZ_JAGUUD010000278.1:0-519 GCF_020177535.1 Paraburkholderia sp. XV
AGGTACGCGACGATCTCGAACGGCGCGTCGCGTTGCGCACGGAAGAACTGGCGCGTGCCAATGCCAATCTGCAGGCGAGCGAAGCGCGCTTTCGCGCGATCGTCGAAACGAGTCCGGTGCCGTTGTGCATCACGTCGATGTTGGATGGGCGCATCCTGTACGGGAACGCGCCGCTGCGCGCGCTGTTCGGCATAAGCGAGGGCGTGGCCGCGAACATCGCCGACTTCTACGCGCACCCACTGGAGCGCGAACGGCTGATCGGGCATTTGAGAACGCATGGCAGTCTGCGCGATACGGAGGTCCTGTTCCAGCGCCGCGACGGCACGCGGTTCTGGGCAATGGCGACGGCGCGCGTCGCGACCTATGACGATTGGCCCGCCATCTATGTCGGGTTGAACGACATCACTGGCCGCAAGCAGGTCGAGCAGGCGCTGGTCGAATCGCGCGAGCAGCAGCGCCAGCTGTCCGCCTACATGGAGGCGATCCGCGAAGAGGAGCGAAAGCGCATCGCGATGGAGA
>NZ_JAGUUD010000279.1:0-517 GCF_020177535.1 Paraburkholderia sp. XV
ACGAACATCGTCAACGGTGGCGGCATCAAGTACTTCCACGCGAATTCGACGCTGGCGGACTCGGTGGCATCGGGCACGGAGTCGGTGGCGATTGGCGGCAACGCAAGCGCGACGACGGCGAACTCGGTAGCACTGGGCTCGAACTCGGTGGCGAACTCGACGACGCTGGGCACGGCGGGCTTCAACCCGGGCGGCGCAGCGATCTCGGCGGGTACGGCTGCGGGCGAAGTGTCGATCGGCAAGGCAGGCGCAGAGCGTCGCATCACGAACGTGGCAGCAGGCTATGCGGCAACGGATGCGGTGAACGTGAGCCAGCTGATGTCGGAAGACGCGAAGGTCAACACTGAAGGCACGAGCATCGCGAACGTGATCGGTGGCGGTTCGACGTACAACTCGACGACGGGTGCGATCACGGGTCCGACGTTCAACATCGGCGGCAAGACGATCACGACGATTGCTGGTGCAATCACCAACATCGACGGCCGTGTGACGCAGAACACGACGGACATCAGCAACA
>NZ_JAGUUD010000027.1:0-73987 GCF_020177535.1 Paraburkholderia sp. XV
CGGTTGCACTTCTTTCTCATTCCTGCAAAGACTTGTCGGATCTCTGCGCTCCCGCCGCGCGGCTTTCAGATGTGAAAGTACGGCAGCATTCCGCAAAAACTGCGCAGGCGAAGGGAGGAAATCTGCACGCGCGCCCTGCCGCTGTCCTGCTGCAGACGGATGCGTGGCGCTGGGCGTGGCCCGCGTGCGCGCGTTAGTCGCTCAGCAGACCGAGGAGCAGCGATGAGAACCGACGACATCAAGCGGGAGTGATGTGACAGAGTTGCGCGTCGATCGTTTCGGAGCCGGTCTGATTACTACAGCGACGCCAGGTCCGCCGGATGTCGAGAACTTCGTCCAGCGTCGTACATGCGGACTGCCATTGCTGACGACCTGAAGATCCATCTCACGGAAAACCGTCGCCGGCTGCTGGAGCGATTCGTGACGACGGGCAAGGCGTGGAAGATCCTCGTGCACGACCACTCAAGCAGCCCTCTATCCGCGGGCGGAGTGCAAAACGTGGGTTCAGTCCGAATCTGAAAGAGGTCGCTTTGGAGCGCGCGCCATGTGTTTGCGTGACTCTGGCTCGCGGTTTCGATCTTCTGTGGCAGCGCTGTCGCGCGGACGGTCGTGATGCTTGGGCGAGACGTTCAGGTATCGGAGGCTGAGGAAAGCATAACAAATCACCGCAGCGGTAAGACCGAGCAAGATGTAATCGGTTCTGGGCAATAGCACGGCAAACCAGGTCAACACGAAGACGACCATGGTGTTGACAACCAGTTGGCGCCGCAACTCGGGCCGCTCCAGGAAGTAGCCGTACTGCTTTCCAATGAAAAAGCAAACCGCGCCGATGACCGACAGTACCCGGAAATCGGATATCACCATGTCGTCCAGAGTCGCGTGCCGGATCAGGCTCGCTAAAATCGACAGGCCGATGAAGACGAAAAAGTGCGAGTACAGGACCGAATGGCCGGTCGTGAGCTTCTGTTTGGTCAGCAGGTGAAAACTGTCAAAGTAAACCCACCAGATGCCCGATATCATCACGAAGCCGGTAGCGGCCGTCAGCAGCTTCCCCACAGTCCAGCTGATGTTGGCCAGTCCCGTGGACAGGCTGCTAACGGACTCTCCCAGCATGATGATCGTGAGCAGGCCCACACGCTCGATCAGGTGCTCGGTATGCACTGGGATGACCTGGAGACGACGCGGCAAAAAAAAGATGAACACAACCAGATCAAACAGTATTCCAAGGTAAAACACGACATATCGCTGTGGCGCCGGGAACAGGATCGAAGCGAGGCTGATAGTGGTACCCGCGAAGATTACCCAGCCAACTGCCGTTGTGAGTGCCTCGCACCCCTTATGCCGGTACCTGGACACGAAATACATTATGGCGACGATGTATTTCGAACCGGCGTAGCAGACGATGATGGCCTCAAAGCTAGTCAGGAATCGTCGGTCGATCAGGCCTGAGATGACGATCAGCTGGAACATGATGAGCAGGGTTGCCAGCCGATGCTTCCGGTCATCGGCATCGAAGCGGTTGGCATACATCGTGTGGCTTGCCCAAATCCACCACAAAGGTATGAAAACCAGGACGAATTTCCAGAACTGGAGCGGGTCGAGATGACCCTCGTGCGTGTGGCTCAAGATATGCGTAACATCACCGATCGTCACCGCAAAAATCAGATCGAAGAACGCCTCGAGCCAGGTGGTACGGCGATTGACCTCGAAATACTTTATGTTATGCATACCGCCTCTTTGTGGTGCTTGCGCCGGTGTCACGTCCGCTGGCGTTATCTAGTACTGCTTACATAATAGTAGGCTCGCAGTTCCCGGCAGAATTTCGCTGAACTTGCGTCTAGCCTTTCCTGACTATATGCACAATTTCAATGCGTGACAGGGCGTGGCAGCTGAGGCTTTGCAACTGTTGGAGAACGGTGTGGTTAAGCATTGAATGATAGTGTTCAGTTTCCGTCGATGTAAGCCAGGTTTGTTTTAGGCATGCGTCCCGTACACTCCGAATGTCGCTCTGGCCGGATGCACCAGCTTCATGAACGGGATGTAGCGCTGCCGTTGAAAATTTCAACGACGGCTATCAGGCGGCTTCTATGACTGGGTACAGTCGGCCACGCGGGGCCATTCGACATCGCCGTCACGCGGACCTCCGCGCGACTGCTCTGCACAAAGTTCCGGACTTTCATGGTCCGCACGGTACCGGCGATTCATCCGTGAACGGTATTCGCGCGGCGTCAGGCGAAACATGGCTGGTGCGGCCCCAATCAACTAAACTGAGCAGTACATTTCGCGCATATCTTCGCGCGGGCCGCGAACAGCCTGTTGACTCTGGCTTCAAGACGCGCGCGATCGTCCCACATAGATGCGATTGGGCCCCAGGATCCCCGCAAAGAGGTGTCTCGATGAGCCGCATCGTGCAGATGCTCGCTGCCTTCGTCTTGGGCTGCATACTGGTGGGCTGTACTGCAACCCGGCCATTGGGTCCGATACCCGCCTATCAGAACCGCGCCGTGACACGCACGGAGGGCGGCATCGAGATTTCGACCGCCGTGCTTTCGCCAGAGGAAAGTGCGGCGATTTACGGTGTGCCGCTTGCCGACAGGAATATCCAGCCCGTCTGGATCGAGGTCCGGAACCGCGAAGACCGTAGCTACTTTCTCCTGTCGCCGGGCATGGATCCGAATTTCTTTCCAGCGTCGGAGGCGGCCGAGGCGTTCTCCGGCACTGCTTCAAACAACCAGCGGTCCGACCTTGACCGCCGCTTCCGTGGTCTCGCCTTTCGTAACCCTGTCCGTCCCGGAGAGACCGTCTCGGGGTTTGTGCTGACCAACCTCAATGAAGGTGCGAAGCTGGTGCAGGTGGACCTCGTCGCGAGAGGACGCGCCCGGACGTTTTCGATTTTCGTGGCCGTGCCGGGATTCGAGGGCGACTACACGCGCAGCCAGGTATTCAAACGCATCACCGATCCGCAAGAGCCCACCGTGAACTACACGGATGACGCGAATTTCCGCGCGGCGCTTGAAGCCCTGCCATGCTGCGCGACAAACGAGGACGGCTCGGAGAATGGTGACCCGCTCAACCTGGTGATCGTCGGCAGCCGCGACGACGCGCTTCCCGCACTCGTCCGGCGGGGCTGGAGCCTCACGGAGCAGAAATGGTCCGGCGCGATCAGGCGGATGATCAGCGCTGCACTGTCCGGCGAAGCGTACGTCAACGCACCCGTGAGCGACCTTTACCTCTTCGGGCGCGCACAGGACCTCGCATTGCAAAAGGCGCGGGGCGACATCCACCAGCGCAACCATATGCGCCTGTGGCTCAGCGACATGCGTTACCACGACAGACTCGTCTGGGTTGGACAGATCAGCCGCGATATCGGTACCCGTCTGACCTGGCACTCTCCAACGTTCACCACACACAAGATCGACCCGGACGTGGACGAGGCACGCACTGCGCTGACCGAAGACATGGCGTATTCGCAAAATCTGATGAAGCTCGGCCACGTGACGGGAGTGGGCCCCGCACAGGACAGCGCGCCGCGCACGAACCTGACAACGGATCCGTACTACACCGATGGCTATCGCGTGGTGCTGGTATTCGACCGCACGCCGAGGTCGCTACCGGAGATCGAAGTCTTCCCGTGGATCTTGCCGTACAGGATCATGCACGTGGCGCCCGGAGCGAAGCCGTGAGCACTTCGCAGACTGTGCATCGTGCACGCCGCCATGCGGGACGTGCGCTTGGCCTTGCGCTTGCGCTGGCCGGCTGTGCTACGTGGCACCCCCCGCCCGTGGCCGACGATGGGCCGCTGCGTCAACGTGAGGTCAGTGCCACCAGCCGCAGCGTGCGCGTGAGTGCGACTGTGCTCAGCAGTGAAGACAGCGAGCGGATGTATGGCGCCGACGTCAACAGGACGGGAGTCCAGCCGCTATGGATCGAGGTGGAGAATGGGACATCGCAGGCTCTGTGGCTGTTGCGCTCGGGTACTGACCCGGACTACTTTTCGCCTCACGAAGTAGCGTGGTCCATGCACACGCTGTTTGGCGGTGCAACGAATACGCGCATGGACCAGTATTTCCGCGATCTCGGCTTCAGCAACCCGATCCCGCCAGGCGCGACACGGTCGGGCATCCTGTTCACCAACCCCGATCAGGGCATCAAGCTCGTCAATGTCGATCTGTTGGGAAACCAGACGCTGATTCCTTTCTCGTTGTTTCTGCGCGTGCCCGGCGGCACGGTCGATCCGCAGCTCGCGCAGATCCCTTTCCCGTTCCCCGAATCCGCGATCGCGGACTACAAGGACCTCGCGTCGCTGCGGGCCGCGCTCGAACGGTTGCCATGCTGTGCCACCGACGCGAGCGGGACGATTCAGGCCGATCCGCTGAACGCCGTTGGCATCGGCCAGCTCACTGACATCGGGGCCGCGCTGGTCCGGCGCGACTATCGGCGTGACGCGCGCGAGTCCGACCTCGCGCAGCGGGTCTTCGGGCGGGAACCGGACTTCGTCATGCGCAAGCAGGCGCAGGCGGGCGCGCCTGCGACATGGATACGGGGATGGCTCGCCCCAATCCGCTTTCAAGGGCAACTGGTTTACGTCGCGCAGGTCGGTCGCCCTGTCGGGGGGCGCTTTGCTCCGCGCGGTGAAACACATCCCACTCTGCAGGGGAACGTCGATGAGGCACGCAACTTCCTCACTCAGGACCTGATGTATTCGGGTGGTCTTGACAAGCTTGGATATGTGAATGGTGTTGGCGTGGCATCGCCCACTCGTCCCCGCACGACGCTCGATGGCGCGACCTACCAGACGGACGGCTTGCGTGCGGTCGTGTTCTTCGCGACCCGGCCGCGCAGTCTGTCGGATGTGGAGCTTCTCGACTGGGTGCCTTATCTGGACGAGCCCGATACCCGCCAACCTGGAGCAACCGGCGATGCACGCCAGTGACATGAACCGCGGGCCGTCGCTCGTGTTATCACGATGGCGGGTTGCCGCCATCGATGCGTGGCGTCTGATGTGCGCCGTGCTGGCGACGATGACGTTGAGTCTTCTGTTCGGCGCGTGTGCGACGAGGCCGCTTATCCCGTACTCGGCCGATACGCCGCCGATGGTTCTCGTGCCGGCATCCGAGGCCGGGGTCGCGGACAAGCGAGGGCGCTTCCGGGAAATCTATTGCGCGGTGCTTGCGGCGCGCGGTCCGACGCTACCGGATTACCGGCCCTGCGAGGACGCACTGACCCGAGTGGGCACCGAGCCCGCCGGCACCGGTAAGCCCGTCGAGCTGGGTCAATCGAGGCAGCACCTCATCGCCGCAGTCGTGTCGGGAATCGGCTACGACTGCTTCAAACCGTGGCTGGATCCGCCCAATACTGTCGTGACGCACCTGCGCCACTTCGGCTTTGACGCAACGCTGATCGACGTCGACGCGCTGTCGAGTTCCACCAATAACGCGCGGCAGATTCGCGACGCGATCATGGCCATGCCGGCGCCCGAGGGTGCGCCGCGCATCGTGCTGATCGGTTATTCAAAGGGGGCGCCCGACATCCTCGAAGCGCTGGTCGCCTATCCGGAAATCCGAAACCGCGTGGCAGCGGTGGTGAGTGCAGCCGGCGCAATCGGCGGATCGCCGCTTGCCAATGACGCCGAGCAGTACCAGGCCGATCTGCTGCGATACTTTCCGGGCGCGACCTGCACATCGGGCGATGGTGGCGCCGTGCAGAGCCTGAGACCCGCGACCCGCAAGGCGTGGCTGGCGCAGCACCCGCTTCCGGCCGAACTGCATTACTACTCGATCGTGACATTCCCGCAACCCGAACGCATCTCGTCAATCCTGAAGTCGAGCTACGACAAGCTGTCGCGCGTCGACTCGCGAAACGACAGTCAGGTCATCTTCTACGATCAGGTTGTGCCTGGCAGTACGCTGCTGGCCTACGTCAATGCGGATCACTGGGCGCTGGCGGTGCCGGTTGCCCGGACGCATCCGACGATCGGGGCGCTCTTCGTGACAGAGAATGCCTACCCACGCGAGGCCCTGGCGGAGGCCATCTTGCGCTTCGTGGAGGAAGATCTGGCAGAGCCCGTGCGGTGAACGGTTGCTCTGCCTCGAGACACCGCCACCATGAAAAGTCCTTTCACCTTGGAAGCGGTCCTCGCGGTCAAGCAAAGAACGTCAGTTCAGGATCGGCCCTGGAAGTTGGGGGCGGCTCGGCGACGGGCGACCATCTGCGAGCGTCGAGTGCCGCGAACGGCCAAAAAGGAGTCATCCGCAAACCTTCGGTGAACGGCTCTCGACGAGTGACAGACAGTCACTCGTCGAAGTCTTATGTCTTATGTGCCGCCAAGGTCTGAGCCGCGTCCTGACCAAAACTCCGGCGCCGTCCAGTGCTCAGCAGACAAAAGGGAACCTGCCGTAGCTCCAGGCAATGCTCTTTTCTGCTCGTGAACAATCATCGGTCCGCGCCCCTGCCGGAGGAGCATTGATCGTCTGAACGTTTCATGGGCGCTGTGTTCTGCGCAGAGCAGTGACTCAGCCTTTCACATATCGACACGCGGCATACGCATGACTGAGATGCTGCAGCGTCATCCAGCGCGTGTCACGTCGACGCTTTCGCTGAACTCGTCCAACAAGAAATTGATGAAGGCGCGGGCCGCCGTCCGGGTCGCGCGGCTGAGGGGGAAATAGGCATGCACCTTGGTGCCGACCATCGACCAGTCGGTGAGGATCGGCACGAGCGATCCTTCCTCCAGTTCCCTGCGGCAGGCCCAGTATCCTATCGAAGTAATACCCAAGCCAGCCTTAACGGCTGCAACCGCGCCCTCGTTGTCGCTGAACGATATGTTGGGTTCTATCGGCACATTGGTGGTTATACCCTTGTGCGTGAACGTCCAGGCGGTACTGACGCTGGCCGCAGGTCCATAGACGATCCGGTGACCGACGAGCGCGTCCGGCGAAATGGGCGTGCCGCATCGCGTGAGATATGCAGGGGAGGCGACGATCAGTCGCGCGTAGCTGGTGAGCAGACGCGCCGTCGCGTTCGAGTCCGGGAGGGTTCCGATACGGATGGCGACATCGACTGCGTCCCGGACCAGGTCCTGGCGACGGTCGTCGAGCACGACCTCGATCCGTAGCAGCGGGTGACGCTCAGCAAAAGGGGGAAGTCGGGGAATGATCTCCCGCACGCCGGCACTCGTCGGCATTCCAACGCGAAGCGTTCCACGAAGCTCATCCTGCCGGACGCTTTGTCCTGCATCGTCAAGCTGATCGAGCACGGCCTCGACGCGAATGAGATAGTCGGCCCCTGCCTCGGTCGGAATAACCGCGCGTGTGGTCCGGGCCAATAAAAGCGTGCCCAACTCGGCTTCGATATCAGCGACAGCGCGCGAGGCCTGCGATTGCGAGATCGACAGCTCCCGCGCGGCGGCCGAAAAACTTTGCAGTCGGGCGACCCGGCAGAAAATCCGCAACGCGTTGATGTCCATCATGTTCCTCGTCGTGCCTTACGTTCGATCTATGCAATTCTGGGATAGATCATAACCTCGTTTCATGGCTAGTGCGCGGCGTGTCTGCCCTCTATATTCACACCACTGCAGCATGAAACCGTCAATTCCGGCAGGCCGTCCCTTACTGGTCAGCTCGTCCGGAGCATAGAGGATTGAACCATGAACAGCATCAGTCACGACACAGCACCGACCCAATTCGTCGAGGCCAACGGCATCCGCTTCGCTTACCGCCGGTTCGGCAAGCAGGGCGGCCTGCCGCTTGTCTTCAATCAGCACTACACGGGCACCCTGGATCATTGGGATCCTGCAGTGACAGACGGGTTTGCCAAGGATCGCGAAGTGATCCTTTTCAATAATGCGGGCGTCTCCAGCTCTTCGGGCGAGACGCCGACGAGTTTCCAGGAAATGGGTGCCAATGCGATTGCCTTCATTCGCGCGCTGGGCCTGACCCAGGTCGACGTGCTTGGCATTTCGATTGGGGGCTTCGTGGCGCAGGAGATCGCGCTGCAGGGCGGCGACCTTGTCCGCAAGATCATCCTCGTTGGCACGGGGCATCGTTCGCAAGACATGTCGGAAAGCCGCTCTGCGGAAATCTTCGCCGCGAGCTATGACCCGCCCGAACATTTGTGGCTTTCGGTCCATTTTGGACCTTCCGAAGCCAGCCAGAAGGCCGGCCTTGCCTTTCTCGAGCGCAAGCTGCGTCGTCAGGATCGCGATCCGCAAGTAAGCGCGCAAACCATTGCCGCCCAGGGCGAGGCGATTGGCAAATGGCATGTGCCGAACGATAGCGCGCTGGAGTATCTGAAATCGATCCGGCAGCCCGTGCTGGTCGTCCAGGGCAGCAACGACGTCATCATTCCGACGAGGCATTCGTTCACGCTTCAGCAGCATCTGCCGAACGCGCAACTGATCGTCTATCCCGACTCCAATCACGGGTCGATTTATCAGTATCCGGCGACGTTCGTCGCCAATGCGACGACCTTCCTCGACGCCTGAAACCAGCCGCTGACTCCGCTGACTCGCTAATCGGGCCAGCGGCACCTGACGCGACGGAGCAACAGATGGCTAAAGATCGCCAACTCCACCTCGGTGCATTTATGCGACCAGCGGCCATCCACACGGGCGCGTGGCGTTATCCGGGCGCCGATCCGCATGCGAATTTCAGCCTCGACCAGATGCGCCGCTCGATCCGGCGGCTGGAAGGGGCGAAGTTCGATGCCTTCTTCATGGCCGACCACCTCGCGTTATTGAACATGCCGATCGCGGCGCTCATGAGGAGCCACACGGTGACGTCATTCGAGCCCTTCACGCTGCTTTCGGCGCTGTCGGCGGTGACTGAGCGGATCGGGCTTATCGCAACAGCCTCGACAACGTTCGATGCGCCTTACCACATTGCCAGGCGGTTTGCGTCGCTGGATCATATCAGCGGCGGCCGGGCCGGCTGGAACGTGGTGACGACGGCGAACCCCGACGCCGCCCTCAACTTCGGCGATGAATCCCAGATGGATCATGACGATCGCTATGAGCGTGCGCGCGAGTTCGTCGAGGTGGTCACCGGCCTTTGGGACAGCTTCGCTGACGACGCCTTCGTCAGGGACACCGAGAGCGGGGTCTTCGTCGATCCCGCACGAATTCATGCGATCAATCACAAAGGTCCCTCACTGAAAGTGCGCGGCCCGCTCAACATCGCACGGCCTCCGCAGGGCTGGCCCGTGATCGTTCAGGCTGGTGCGTCACCCGCAGGCCGTCAGCTCGCGGCGGAAACGGCTGAGGTCATTTTCGGCGCTCCGCCGACGATAGAGGCCGCACGCAGCTTCAATGCCGACGTCCGATCGCGCATGGCCGCGATCGGCCGCACACCCGACACGCTGCGTTACCTGCCCGGCGCTTTCGTGGTCGTAGCCGACAGCATGGATGAGGCTATCGAGCGCCGCGCGACGCTCGATAGTCTCATCCACTATGACAGTGGTATCGGCTCTCTGAACTCGATGCTTGGATTCGACGTTTCCGGCCACGATCCCGATGGACCGCTGCCGGAGATCCCGGAGACTGAAGCTGGCCGCTCGCAGCGCGAGCGCATGGTCAATCTCGCCCGGCAAAAAGGTCTGACGATCCGCGAACTCGCGCGAGCCGCCGGCAGCTATTCCGGGTTCGCCTTCGTCGGCACTGCGACATCGATCGCCGACGAGATGCAGGAGTGGCTGGAGACGGAAGCCTCCGATGGCTTCAACGTCATGTTTCCCTGGATTCCAGGCGGGCTCGACGAGGTGGTCGACAGGCTCGTTCCGGAGCTCCAGCGACGCGGTTTATTCAGACGCGAATATCAAGGGCGCACATTGCGCGAGCATCTCGGCCTTTCGCGGCCTTCCAACCGTTTCTTTCCGCACGAGCCCGGCGCGGTCGTCTGATTTCATTCCCCGTTAAAGGATTTCTCCATGGCACGCATCGTCACCTTTGCTGAATATGGCGCACCCGATGTTCGGAAGATCGAGGACGTTGACCGGTTCAACGTAGACGCCCGTGCGCCACATCGATTCTAGCGTTTGAAAAGCATCCGGGCGATCCGGGTGCCCGCGACTCCCCCCAACTTAATGGAAAAAATCATGGCAAGTACTCTTCAAGGAAAGTTCGCTCTTGTGACGGGCGGCTCACGCGGTATCGGCGCCGCAACCGCTATCCAGCTCGCTGCGGATGGCGCCACCGTAGCGATAAGTTATTCCAGCAGCGAGGCCGCAGCCAGAGAGGTCATTGCAACGATCGAAGCGTCCGGTGGTAAGGCTATTGCGCTGAAGGCCGACCAGGCGGACGCAACAGCGGTTAAAGCATTGATTGCGGAAGTTGTCGAACGGTTGGGCCGGATCGACATTCTTGTCAATAACGCCGCCGTTTTCGTGACGGGCACGGTGGCCGAGACCACAGATACATCGGGCTTTGAGCGACAACAGAAGATCAATTACGAAGCCGTGGTAACCGCTATTCGAGAGGCCTCGCGGGCGATGGAGAGCGGCGGCCGGATTATTTCGATTTCGTCGGCCCTCGCCTGGCGGTCGACCTGGCCCGGCCTTGCTGACTACAGCGCAACGAAGCGCGCGATTGAGGGCTACAGCAAAGGTGCTGCGCGGGATCTGGGCCCGAAAGGCATTACCGTGAACGTCATCGGCACCGGTTCGACGAATACCGAGATGAATCCTGACAACAGTCCCTTTGCTGAGGCGCAGGCAGCCGCCACTGCGCTCGGACGCTTTGGTCGGGCTGAAGAAATCGCTTCCGTGGTCGCCTTCGTCGCCAGCCCGGCGGCGAGCTTTATTACCGGCGCAATCATTCCCGTTGACGGTGGCTATAGCGCGTAACGCAATACGAGCCACGTGACGTAATTTTTTGCCGTTTCGTGGCTCGGATCACCCGTAATCTTTTTTGCTGGTTGCCAAAGGAGTCGGCAAATGAATGATTTGCCCGTAGTACTTGTGACGGGAGCGCTGTCTGGAATTGGTCGCGCAACAGCGATTGCCTACGCTAAAGAGAAAGCTCGGCTCGTCATCTCGGGCCGTCGGCTCGAAGAGGGCAGGGTGCTCGCAGAGCAACTGCGTTCGTCTGGTGCCGAAGTTGAATTTGTGCAGGCAGACGTGCGTTTCGAGGACCAGGTCCAAGCCTTGGTCGACCGCGTCATTTCCCGTTTTGGTCGTCTGGATATTGCGGTGAACAGCGCCGGTTACGAGGGCGACCCCGCACCGATCGTCGAACAGAACGTCGATCAATACGCTTTCGTTTTCGATACGAATGTTCTCGGCACGTGGCTGGCGCTCAAACACGAAATCCGCGCCATGGCCGCCCAGGGCGGCGGGAGCATTGTCAATGTCTCGTCAACGATGGGTATTCGCGGCGCTCCGCGGAACGCGCTTTATGTCGCCAGCAAGCATGCGGTCGAGGGTCTGACGAAATCCGCTGCGCTGGAGACAGCCGCGTTCAATATTCGGGTCAACGCAGTAGCTCCGGGTCCCATACAGACTGAAATGCTTGACCGCATAACAGGTTCCGAATCGGGTAAGGCCGCGATGCTCGCGACCGTACCACTTAAACGTGCGGGAATGCCTGAAGAGATTGCGAATGCAATCATTTTTGTGGCATCGGAAAAAGCGAGCTTTATGACCGGCGAAGTTTTGAGAGTTAACGGCGGACGAACTGCTGCTTAAAGCATGCGTGTCACTTGCCGCACGTATCACGGATCTACCTATCCGTGTCGCGCGATAGTAGGTATCAGGCGTCTGCGGCCACATTTCCGGAGGTAAGAAAATGAGTGTTCTGTTTTCCCCGGTTGGCAACACACGGGCGACCCTACGCGGACGCCAAGGTCGAGTGGCGCGCCCGTGAAGCGCGCCGCTCGAATTGCCTGGTTCTGGCTCGGACTGGCGTCCCGTCAGGATTTGATGAACTCGAGAAGGTCGGGGTTCAGGACGTCCGCGTGGGTGGTCAGCATGCCGTGCGGGAAGCCAGTGTATGTCTTCAGCGCACCGTTCGCGAGCAGATCGACCGCGCGGGGCACCGAACTGGCGAATGGGACGATCTGGTCATCTTCGCCGTGCATGACCAGTACGGGCACAGTGATCTTCTTCAGATCGTCGGTGTAGTCCTCCAGCCAGGAGGATACGGTCTCGTAATGGGCCTGGGCGCTGCCGGCCATGCCCTGGCGCCACCAGTTCGCGATCACCGCCTCAGACGGTTTTGCGCCCGGACGGTTGAATCCATAGAACGGACCCTCCGCGACTGCCCGGTAAAACTCCGACCGGTTGCCAAGCACGCCTGACTTAACCGCGTCGAACCACTCCCGCGGCTGGCCGCCAGGGTTCCCGTCGGTTTTCACCATGTTCGGCGTTAAAGAGGCCACCAGCACTGCCTTGGCGACCCGCTCCTGGTGACGGGCGACATAGCGGGCCACCTCGCCGCCGCCGGTGGAGTGCCCGATGTGGATCGCGTCGCGGACGCCGAGGTGTTCGGTCAATGCAGCAAGGTCGGCGACCCAGTGGTCCATGTCGTTGCCGGTGCCGACTTGCTCGGATCGACCGTGCCCGCGCCGGTCATGGGCGATCACCCGGTAGCCGTGGTGAAGGAAAAACATCATTTGGGCGTCCCAGTCGTCGGCCGACAGAGGCCAGCCGTGGCTGAAGACGATCGGCTGACCGGACCCCCAGTCCTTGTAGAAGATCTGTACGCCGTCCGGAGTGGTGATGGTAGGCATCGCTGGTACCTCCTGTACGAGATTGATTGAAGTGTTGGTTCTCCGCGAGACATCGAGAATGCTGCCAGCGGCTTCTTTCGAAGTCGTATTTCATGCGCGTCTGCAAAGCGTGCGAGTGGAGCGCACTCCGACAACGCTGCGATGGATCTCCAAATGTCCCTCGGCGCGACGCCCCTTGCTCCTGGCGCTTGAACGCATCGAGTACAAGAATCAGCCTTTGATTGAGAACTCGGAATACGGTCGCCACGCCGGTGAGAACTTCACCTGGGCGCTTGGCACGTCGATGCGGCAGCCGTTGCAATATAGGTATCCCTTGCCTCGATGACAAAGGCTTTCTATGATTTGAGCTATGCCTGAAAGGCATAGAGGGGATCCCGTGGAACTTCGGCATTTGCGATATTTCATCGCGGTTGCGGAGGAAGGAAGCCTGTTGACGGCCGCCCAGCGGCGACTGCACACATCGCAGCCGTCGTTGAGCCGGCAGATCCGCGATCTGGAATGCGAAGTCGGCGTGAAGTTGCTGGAGCGCCAGGCACGCGGCGTGGCGCTCACCGCCGCCGGGAAAGTTTTCCTCGATCACGCGCGTCTGGCGCTGTTGCAAGTCGAAGCGGCTGTTGACGGCGCGCGGCGGGCGGAACAGCCAGAAAAACCTGTCTTGGCCATGGGTTTCATTGCCGGGCAAGAAGTCGTTTGGTTACCCCATGTGCTGCGCATCCTCCGCGAGGAGGCACCGGAGGCCGAGATTACACTGTGCAGTCAGTCCTCTCCCGAACTTGCTCTCGGGCTGATGCGAGGAAAATTAGACGTCGCCTTCCTTCGCCCTGAGATAGGGACCGTTGGCCTGTCATTCAAAGTCTTGGCGAAGGAGCCATTGATCGCCGTGCTGCCGGCAGACCATCGCCTGACGTCACGCAAGAAAATGCGGCCGCATGATCTCGCCAGCCAGATTTACGTCAGTTCGTCCAGGACTTCTCCCGTACTGGAATCCGTGATTCAGCACTACGCATCGAGTGTCGGAATAACGCTCAAGGCGGGATACGAGGGCGAAAACCTCCCGTCCGCAATGTCGCTTGTTACGTCAACGGGTGGAGTTACGCTTATCCCGCTATATGCGCAAAATATGCTGACACCGAATGTTGTTGCGAGAGCACTTGACGGTGTCCCTCCGACGATTGATCTCGTCTTGGGATACAGCAGTGCGAATACAAACCCGTTGCTCCTCAGGCTGTTGTCTCGTGCGGACGAACTGGTCGCAAATGTTCAAGATCAAAGCATCATTCGCTATGCCATCTAGGTCATGGACGCCGGCTCGGTCACTTCGAGATCGAATGGCCGCTTTACCCGGACAGGCCGTCGTCTGAATGTCAGAATCGCACGAAGCACGAATGACACTTCATGGCCGAACCCGGAAATACGAGGTCAGCTTGTGGTCCGCTTGAGGTCCGCAATCCTTCTTGCAAGCTGAACTTCCGTAGACGACCCACAAGGGACAGTCCCGCCTCTCCAAAGCGGTCGTTCAAGTGGCTCATCAAGTGGCCTTAAAACCTCGCGAGCATACAGTCAAAGCTCTGTTCTCAAACTGTCGAAGGCGTCCCGCAGGAACTTGGCCACCGGCTTTCGCTGGCCGGTCTGATCCCTCCACGCCTGAAGCGCGAGTCTCATCGCACCAACGGACACCACAGCCACCATCCGAAGGGCCAACCGCCGCTCAGGCTGCCGCCAGACCTCACACAGCGTGTTGAACAGTGCTTGCTCCTGTTCCGCGTAGTACGCCTGCTTGCGCGCAAGAAGCGATTCACTCGAACGCATGAGGTTGTCCACGGCTGTCATCTGCTCGGTCGTATAGCGCGCGATGTGCTTCACCATCACATCGCGAACTGCCTCGAGTGGCGGTACGTCGGGCGATGTCTTCAGCAGATCGGCAATCAGCCTGGCCGAATCGGCGTCCTGCCAGAACAAGATGATGTCGTCCTTCGATTTGAAGTACGAGAAAAACGTGCGGCGCGAGATCCCGGCCTCTGCCGCGATGGCGTCCAGCGTTGTGCCCTGGTAACCGTTGGCAAGGAACAAGCGCTGCCCGACCTCGGCGATGCGCTGACGTGTTTCGCGGCGCTTGCGTTCCCGCAAGCCTTCTGTGAGTGCTGTACCTGCGGGAGGGAAGGTTCCTGACATTCCGGTGGCCTGTTGCATGACTGCACCAAGTGCAGTAACGTTAGCACTCAGTGCATATTTATATACACCTAGTGTACATTCCCATTCCTCGACAGGCAAGGATCATGACCCACTGGACAGTTTCCGACATCCCGTCCCAACGCGGCCGTACGGCGGTCGTCACCGGTACTGGCGGCCTTGGGTTCCAAGACGCGCTGGCGCTAGCCCGTGCTGGTGCGAATGTCATCATCGCGGGTCGAAATCCGTCGAAAGGGGCAGCAGCAGTCAATCAGATTCGCCAAAGTGTTCCTGGCGCGAATGTGACTTTCGGGATACTAGATCTCGCCAGCCTCGAATCGATCGAGGCGTTCGGCGAGAGCCTGCGGAGTTCGCGCGACAGCCTGGACTTACTGATCAACAACGCGGCAGTGATGACGCCGCCGAAGCGTCAGGTGACTTCCGACGGATTCGAGTTGCAGTTCGGCACAAACTACCTGGGTCACTTCGCCTTGACTGCTCAACTGCTGCCGCTGCTGCGCAAGGGAAACAAGCCACGCGTGGTCAGCCTTTCAAGCGTCGCCGCTCGAAGCGGCACGATCAACTTCGATGATCTGCAAGCTGAGCGCAACTACAGGCCGATGCCGGTTTACGGCCAATCGAAACTCGCTTGCCTGATGTTCGCCCTTGAATTGCAACGCCGCAGCGATGCTGCGGGCTGGGGCATCCAGAGCATCGCTGCCCATCCCGGCATTTCGCGCACCGATCTGTTGCCCAATGGCGCCGGCGCATGGAGCGCTCCGGGTATGGCTCGTCGTTACATGTGGTTCCTGTTCCAGCCGGCAGCGCAGGGGGCGTTGCCGACGATCTTCGCCGCGACTTCACCGCAGGCTCAAGGCGGTGTGTATTACGGTCCGGACAAGCTCGGCGAAACGCGCGGCTATCCGGCCGTTGCCAAGATTCCTCCGCAAGCACTGGATACGAGCGTCGCTGCGAGGCTGTGGATTGAGTCGGAAGGGCTTACTGAAGCGGTCTTCCAGTAAACCAACCATGCACAGATACATAGTCCGCGCGATGCGCAAGGCATGGTGGGGCAGTTGGCTCAACAACCAGCGACGCTCAACGCCATCGCCCGGGCGCATTCGCAAGACCAGCGTGCGCAACGGCGGGTGAGGCATCGCCGGGTACTCTCCATGAACTATCCAGTTGTGAATCTCTTTCAGGCCATGCAGGTCTTTGTACAGGTCGCCGATTGCCGGAGCTTCGCGCAAACGGCGGAGCGGCTTGGCACGTCGACGTCCGTCGTCACGCGCAATGTATCGAGTCTGGAAAAACACCTCGGCATCCGCCTCTTTCAGCGCACCACGCGCAAAGTCGTGTTGACTCAGGCGGGCGCCGAGTACGCCGACGGCTGCCGGGATCTTCTGAAACAACTCGATGAAGTCGAATCGCGCGCGACCACGGAGCAAACGGAATTGAGCGGCGAGATTTGCATCGTAGCATTGGGCAGTTTTTCGCTCCTGCAGCTCACGCCCGTCTTCGCGGACTACCAGGCAAGATTCCCGAGAGTGAACCTCAACGTTACGCTGACCGAGCGGCGTGTCGACCTCCTCGAAGGCGGCTTCGACATCGGAATCGTCAACGAGCAGATGGTTCGCTCGGAAACGCTGATCTTGCGGCGGCTGATCAGTTCGTTCGCCATTCCGGTCGCGTCGCCTGGCTATCTTGCGCAGGCCGGCTTCCCGGTGGCTCCTGCGGACCTGAAGACATGCAGGGTGATTTCGGCACCCACCGACGGTGCCCAGCACGCGTGGATCTTCGCCAACCGCGAGGGCAAGGAGGAAAGCGTAACCGTCCAACCCTCGCTAACTGTCAACAGCGTCGTGATGCAAATGCAATCGGTCCTCAACGGCATGGGCGTTGCGCTGCTGCCCCACGAACTGGTTGCAGATGCGCTTCGTGCAAAGGCACTGGTTCGTGTCCTCGACTCGTATTCGTTGCTCAATGCGGACGTGGCCGTTTCGCTTGTTTATCCTAGCCGGGACTTCGTGCCTCGCAAGGTCAGGGAATTCATAGACATCGTGGTTAGTCATTTCAATTGATGTACGAGGACTTGTCGTGGCAGATGAACTGGCGTTCGGGAACACACAACGCGGACCAAGCTCGGAGGCGCCGAAGTTTTGGTCGCTTCTGATTTACGTTAAACTTTCGTTTCCTAACTATGTACGCTGATTGTGCCTGTGTTTGCAGTGTCTTTCCCTTCTTCGATCCTGCACGAAATCTTGCTTTCTCCTCGTTCTTTGCTCCGATAATTGTCTTTGACCGGTAATTGACCTGACGTCAATCCTCGCAACTGCGGCACTCCTTCGTGTCGCGTGCTACACGTGCAGAACGCGCGGTGCTGTGTAAGCCTGGGCTGGAAAAATTTCATTCGCCGACCCAGACAGCAGCGGCGAATGGGCAGCCGCGTGTACGCATTGACTGGCGCTCGCACACGTACTGCTTATCACGCCCGCGCCAGAGTTCAACCATTTGCGTCCCGCCGCCGAACCGCGCACGGTGCGACTCGCTGCCGTCAATCGGCAATTTAAGACCACAATGTTGCGCTATCACCTCATCGCGGATTTCCTGCAGGCCACCACGCACGCGCGCAGTATTTTGGCTCACGTGTTCAGGCGGCGCGAATGGCGTGCACGTTGGACTGCGCGGCAGTCGCATCGGTGCTCACGCCGGTGAGATGCGGATCGAAGTAGCTCGCGGCGCTCATGCCGGGAATGTACTGGTCGGAGATGTAAGCGCGGCAGCGCTCCATGAACACTTGCGCGAGGCGCGGCTGTTTGGCCGGCGCATAAGTGGCAAGCCCCAGCAGCATCGGTCTGTGTTCGCCCGCGAGGCGCAGGCGCGCAAAACGCTTGCCGTCGAGTGACTGATTCGACTTCGGGCGTACGTTGAAGAGCGCATAGCCGATGCCGTTGCAGACCAGCGAGCGCACGACGTCTTCCGAGCGCGAGCGCGCGACGATATTCGGCTCCACGCCCGCCTGCGCGAACAACGAGAGAAAGTAGTCGCGGCTCATGGGCAAGTCGAGCAATACCATTGGCAGCGGCGCGAGTTCGCCGAGCGTCACCGCGTTTTGCTGCGCGAGCGGATGCACTTCGTTGACGATCACGTGCGGCGGCAACTGGCACAGCACCTCGAATTGCACTTCGTTGCTCAATTCCAGGTCGTAGGTAATGGCGACATCAATCTCGCCGTTACGGAGCTTTTCCATCAGATCGCGCTGATCGCCTTCCACGAGTTGCAGATCGATCTTGCTGAACGCGCGCTTGAAACCGAAGATGACCTCGGGCGCGATCATTGGCGTGAGCGACTGGAAGCAGCCCACGCGCAGCACGCCTTGCATCGCCTCGCTGGAATCGGAAGCGATCTCATAGAGCCTGGACGCGCGGTCCAGCAATTGCTCGCATTCCTGCGTAACCTGAGCGCCTATGGGCGTGAGCGTCATGCCCTTCGACGGATGGCGGATGAACAGTTGAATGCCGAGTTCCGTTTCCATATGCGCGATGGCCGCGGAAATGGACGGCGCGGAGATATGAATCTGATTGGAGGCGATGGCGATGCTGCCGTATTGGGCGGCCGCCAGGAAATACTCCATTTGGCGAAGGGAAATCCGATTTAGCATGAGCAGGACCAGGGACATACGTGAGGGAACGCCACCGGAACCAAGTCCAGCACAGGCAAGCCGATCTTCGCATAAAGCAAGAATCGGCGTTATCTCGTCAAAAATCGCCGGGTACGCCGAAGCTCGGCGCAGCGCGCGGGTCGCGGGCACGCGTGATGTAGTCGCTCACCTGGGGCGCGTACACCTGCCATGCGGCGTGCAGCATTTCCACCGGGGCTTCCTCTACCCAGTCCATGCGCAGATCCACCATCGGCCAATCCAGTTCGCCGTACACCAGCAAACCGGCCGAGTGAACTGGCCCTTCTTCACCACCTGCCGCTTCGCCCGCGAGTAGCGCCAGCATCAAACGCTCGGCGAGCGGCCCCGTGCTCTGCTCGAACGCGGCGAGCATGGCGGCGGGTACGTCGCGCGAGGCGAGCATGTTGCCCGCGCACGCGGCGTGTTCGCCGGTGACGCTCGCGAGCGTGCCGAGCGCGTTGGCGCCGGTAAAGACGGTCGGTGTGCCATGCGCGTCGATTGCCATCAATTGACGGTAGTCGACGAACGGCTGTCGGCGCAGTCGTTCGAGCGCCTCGGCGGGCGTGTGTCCGGCCGCCATCAGGTCGAGCGCCTGCGGGCCGAGCGACGGGTCGGTGATGTTCTGGCTGGCCGCCGCGCCCACGCTCGCGCGGCCGCGAATGCAGCGAGCCGCCACTGCGGGCGACGACGAGGCCACCGCCGCGCCGAACTGGCCGGTTTGCGGGCAGCGCGCAATGATCGAGAAGGTCATGAGGATTGCCTCAAGGTCGTGTGTCAGTCGGAGGTCTATGGCGGATCAATCGGGGATCACAGCGGTGGCGTCGACTTCCACGAGCCATTCGGGACGCGCGAGCGCTGAGACCACGATGCCCGTGGAAACGGGGAAAACGCCCTTGAGCCATTTGCCGACTACGCGATACACCTCCTCGCGGTAGCGCGGGTCGGTGATGTAGACGGTGATCTTGCAGATGTCGGCGAGTTCGCCGCCCGCTTCGCCGAGCAGCATGGCGATGTTCGACATGGCCTGTTCGGCCTGCCCCGCCGCGTCGCCAATGCACACGCTCTCTGAGGTGTCAAGGTTCTGCCCGATCTGGCCGCGCAGGAACACGAACTGGCCGCGTGCGACCACGGCCTGGCACAAATCGTTGTCGAGCTTCTGTTCGGGGTAGGTGGCTTGGGTGTTGAAGGTGCGGATACGGTTGTGTTTCATGGCGCGAATGGGTTGGGTTGACTGGGATCGACCGATAGCGTCGCCGCATCGTGGCGAAACGGAGCGCGCTTGCGATGGATCAGATAGTCACCGAGACCCGCGACGCTGCCTATTTGGTTTTTCCAGGGCGGTGTCTCAGCTTTTCCGAAAGTGTGCAGGCGGCACGAGCGTTCGCAACCGTTCACGTTAGAGAAAAATCGGACGTCAGGAATTGCGAGTCATGCCTGCAGAAAAGGCAACTTGGTGATCAAGATCAACTCTTTCACTATTCACGTGTACCTGAACACACCGCAAACCGGGCGTCTGGCCAGCACACGACGCGATTCATCCATCAACCTACGGGATTTAGAGTGATCAAGACACTATTCACAGCCAGCATTGCGTTCGGCGCACTGATCGCGGGCACCGCGAACGCCGAAGACGCGCTCGTCGTTAGCACCTGGGGCGGCAACTTCCGCGACATGATCGACCAGACGGTCGGCCAGGAGTTCACCAAGGAGACCGGCGTGCCGGTGAAGTACGTGACGGGCGGCACTATCGACCGTCTGAACAAGGCCAAGCTCGCCAAGACGCCAGAAAGCGACGTGACAGTCACGACTTCGCAGGTCGGCTGGCTCTACGCCAATAGCAATCTGTTCGAGAAGCTCGACACGAGCAAGCTGCCGAACTACGCGCACCTCATGGATCAGGCGAAGATCAGCCCGTATCACATCGGCACGTGGGCGTATGTCTACACCATCGGGTATCGCACCGATATGGTTCCACCGGGCATGAAGTTCGACAGCTGGAACGACCTGTGGAATCCGGCGCTCAAGGGCAAGCTTTCGGCGCCGGACTGGGATCCGAGCCACATCATCACGGTCGCGGCCGTGCTTTCGGGCGGCGACGCGAAGAACTGGCAGAAGGGCGAGGACAAGCTCAAGGCGCTCAAACCGAACTTCAAAGCGTTCTACACCGACGACGCCAACGGCGAGCAGCTAATTCAAACGGGTGAAACGCCGGTCGAAGTGCTGCTCTCGATGAACGCTTACTACCAGATCGGTCAGGGTGTACCACTCAAGGTGGTGATTCCGAAAGAAGGTGCGGTGCTCGGCATCGACACCATGGGCATCATGAAAGGCTCGAAGAAGGCAGCGCTGGCCTACAAGTTTATGAATATCGCGCTGTCACCAGCGGTGCAGGCCAAGATCGTCGCGATGGAAAAAGCGAGTCCGGTGGTCGACAACGCCACCGTGGCCCCGGCCGATGCCGCGCTGCCTGGCGTGTTCACGACGCGCTCGCAGTGGGACAAGCAGACCATTGTGATCGACTCGAAGTTGCGCGCGGAACTCACGCCCGAATGGCGCAAGTGGTTCACCGAAAACATCATGAACTAAGCGTGGTTTCGCGATATCGCGTTACACCAGCCCCGAACGCACTCGTGGCTTTCGGGGCGTCGCGCGAGCAGCCTTTCCGTATCAGCGAAGCAGGAACAGCAAACACTAGCGATTGACACCATGAATATGTATAGCAGGCTGAAGGGATGGCTGATCTCGCCCGCGGTGATCGTGGCGATCGGCACATGTTCGGCCTTGATGACCGTATTGCAGTTTAGCCTGCGCACTTATGTTCCGGGCTCGCTCGACGTGGGCGGCTTCACACTGGACAATTTCTCCGGGCTCATGAAGTCCATCTATTTGAGCGCTCTGGGCAATACGCTCTGCCTGAGCGTAGAAACGATGGTGTTTTCGCTGCTGCTCGCGTATCCGCTCGCGTATGCGCTCGTGCGTGTGCGCAATCGCGCGCTCAAGTCGGTGATTCTCATCATGTCGCTCACGCCGCTATTTCTCGGCGAGATCGTGCGCACCTACTCGTGGACGGTAGTGCTCGGCAGCAACGGCTTCGTCAACACGGTGCTGCGCAAGCTCGGGTTGATCGAATGGCCTATCGACCTGATGTTCACGCATTTTGGCGTGGTGCTCGCGCTCGTGCACGTGACGATTCCCGTGACCGTGCTCATGCTCGGCGCCGCCATTTCGCACATCAACCGCGACTACGAGCGCGCGGCGCAGAGTCTGGGCGCGAATCCCGTGAAGATTTTCGTGACCGTGACGCTGCCGCTTTCCATGCCCGGCATTCTCGCGAGTTCGACCACGGCCTTCGCCTGGACATTCAGCGCGTTCGCCACGCCGCAGATGATCGGCGGGGGCCGCGTGCCGACACTTTCCACCTTGGTGTATCAGCTTGGCTTGTCTTCATTGAATTTTCCGCTGGCGGCGAGCCTCAGCGTTATCGGCCTCGCGCTCACCGCGGTTTCGTTGCTGGTATTCGGCAAACTCACCGTGCGCCTCAAACGGATTGGAGGACATTGAGATGAAAATCAGACACGGCTTGCCCTGGCCGTTGCGCGTTGCCGGCCCGCTGTTGATTGCGGCGATTCTCGCGTTCATGTTGTTGCCGGTCATCGTGGTGACGCTGGCTGCGTTCAACGACAAGGCGATACTTGCGTTTCCGCCCAAGCATTGGTCGCTGCAATGGTTCGCACGCGTGCTTACGTACTCCGACTTTCAGTCGGGCTTTCATTCGAGTCTGGTCGTCACGTTCTGGGCTTCCCTGATCGCACTGGTGATTGGCACGGGCATAGCCATTACGGTCAAGCGGCTCGACTTCAAGGGCAAGGACGCGCTGCAAGCCATCTTGATGATGCCGATGGTCGTGCCGCAATTCACGATCGGTTTGGGGCTGCTGATTCTGGTCGCTCAAGTCGGGCTCGATCGCGGCTATGCGATCCTCATTCTGTGCCACGTGATTCTGGTGCTGCCATTCGTGTTGCGCAGCGTTTATGTGTCGATGGAAAACCTCGACGAGCGGCTCGAACACGCGGCGGCCAGCCTTGGCGCGCCCCCCATGAAAGTACTGTTCACGGTGGTGGTGCCGCTGCTCGGGCCGGGCTTGTTCGGCGGCTGGCTGTTCGCGGCGATTCTGTCGTTCAACGAATTCACGGCCTCGCTGTTTATCACGACAGAAAGCACGCAAACGCTGCCCGTGACCATGTACAACTACGTGCGCGAGTTCGCCGATCCCACGCTGGCGGCGCTTTCCGTGGTGTATATCGTCGTGACGGCCAGTTTGCTCGCGTTCGCCAATTACTTCCTCGGTCTTGGCAAGATCCTGAATATCGAGGAAAGCCCTTGAGCGGCCACGCGCGAGAAGGACACGCATGATTTTCTCGGATGTGGCGAACTATCATCTCGCGGCGCGACGCTTTCTGCCGAAGTTCGCCTTCGGGTATCACGAGGGCGGTGCCGCAAGCGAACTCACGCTGCACCGCAATCGCGCCGCACTCAAGGCGCTGGCGTCGAGCCGCACGTGCGGCGCGACGTGCCCACGCTCGACACGTGCACGACGCTCGCGGGCCGCGCAGCGGCATGGCTCGCCGTGGTCGGACCCCGCGGCATCAGCGGCATATTTCGCCGCGACGCGGAAGAAGCGTGCGCGCCGCGCGCGTAGGGGTGCATCAGCGTGGAGAATTGCGCCGCGCCGGCGCGCGCCATCTGATTCTGCGCGATACGGCGGTCCTGCCTCGCGCTCGATACCAAAGCGTGAGCGATGCGCGCCGCGGGTTCGAACACGATGTTGGTTGCACCGTGCTCCCGGATCACGCGGGACGGCAACCCGACGGTGTGCGTAGCCTGCTGGATCTGCTCGCGCAAACCGTGAGCGAAGCGCCGCGCAGGGCGGAAGTATTCGTCGATGGGAGCATTCGGCGCTGCAGCGATATCGCGAAGGCCGTGGCGTTGGGCGCGCATGGCGCGCTGCTCGGCCGCGCACCCCTCTATGGACTCGCGGCGGCGGGGCGTTCTGGCGCCACCGACGTGCTCGCTATGCTGCACAAGGAATGCAGACTTGCATGCGTAGCTTGGGGGGCGCGGAACCCACTGATCTCACGCCCGCCTTGCTGGCCGTGCATGGCATGGCGGTGCAGGAAGCAGCCACGACGATCTAACCTTGCTCAATAACCGCGCCGCACATCGACCTGACTTGTGAGGCTTTCCCCGCTGGACACGCACAGTAGATTGGCGGCGACCTGCCGAGCGGCCGAAGCGGGAATCGCCACGGAAGCGAGATGCGGTGTGATGAGTACATTCGGCATCGACCACAGCGGATCGTCGCTCGGCAGCGGCTCTTTCTCGAACACGTCGAGCGTGGCCGAACCGATATGACCGCTTTGCAACAACGCCGTGAGCGCAGGCTGATCGACAATCGCGCCGCGCGCCACATTAACGATGGCGGCGCCGCGAGGCAATTTCGAAAGCCGGTCGCGATCGAGCAAGCCGTGTGTATCGGCGGTAAGCGGCAACATGATGATGAGAATATCGGCCTGACCGAGCACGCTATCGAGCGTGTCCATGCCCGAGTGACACTGCACGCCGTCGATCTCGCGCGGGCTGCGCGACCAGCCGAGCACCGTCAAGCCCTGGCGTCGCAACTCGCTCGCGGCGAGCGCGCCCAGTTCGCCCAAACCGAGCACGGCCGCGCGAATGTCCTCGGGATTGCGCGGATGCCGGTACGCCCATTCGCCGCGCCGTTGCGCCGCTTCGAAATGCGGAATCTCACGCGCGTGCCGCAGTGTGGCGAACAGCACGTAGCCGGCCATCATGCGTGCCATGTTCGGATCGCTGATGCGCGTGATCGGCACGTGCGCGGGCAAGTCGTCGCGCGCGGTGAGCGAATCGACGCCTGCGCCGAGATTGACGATCAGCTTCAGGTTCGTCATCGACTGGAAAAAGCCAGCGGGCGGTTTCCACACCAGCGCGAAGTGAATCTCGCGCGGATCGGTGACTTCGTTCGCGCGTACCACCCGCAAGCCGCGAAGCTGCGTTTGCAGTGCGCGCTTCCACGTGTCGAAGTCGTCGAAATTGCTATAAAAAACGAGCGTGCCGTGAGAGGTATCCTCGGGAATCGTGCTCATACCGGGCGCTGGATCAAACGGGACATGGCCTCGATGGCAAACTCGTAGCCGTCGCCGCCCAAACCGGCGATCACGCCGTCGGCGGCTTTCGAAATATACGAGTGATGCCGGAAGCTCTCGCGGCGCCAGATGTTGCTCATATGCACTTCAACGATCTTTCCGGGGAAGGACAGCAGCGCGTCGAGAATGGGCACGGAAGAATAGGTCAGGCCCGCCGCGTTGATGATGATGCCGCTGGCCGTGCCGCGCGCTTCCTGAATCCAGTCGACCAGTTGGCCCTCCCAGTTCGATTGCACGAAATTTAGCGCGAGCCCGAGCGAGGCGGCCTTCCCTTCGCAGCGAGCCTTGAGCGTGAGATAGCTGTCGCTGCCATACACGTGGTTGGCGTCGAGCCCGTAGAGATTCGCGTTGGGGCCGTTCAGAAACCAGACGGTTTGCGTCGAAGAAATGTCGGTCATGAGCGTGCGTTCAAAGCTCGTAAGGAAGTGTGACTTGCAGGGCGGGCAGCGCGTGAACCTGAGCATGCCAGCGCGCCGATTCGGGATGGGCGTCGCGCCATGCGAGTTCCGGAAAGCGGAAGTCAAGGTAGCCCAGCGAGCAGCCGAGCGTGACTTCGCCGATGGTGAGGTGTTCCGTGGCGAGCGCGGGCGCGTCTTTTTCAATCTCCGCAAGGCACGCGTGTACCTTCGTCAACTGCGCGGCGCGCCAGTCGTGCGATTGTTTTTCGGCCTTGCGCGCCGTGTATTCGTAGCGCGCTAGCAGGGCGGCGTCGAGCAGGCCGTCGCCGAGCGCCTGATGGCTAAGCGCGAGCCAACGCAGCGGGCCGCTCTGCGGAAACAAACCGTAGGCGGGCGCAAGACTGTCGAGATATTCGCAGATCACGCGGCTGTCGTAGAGCGCGTGCCCGTTGGCGAGAATCAACGTGGGCACTTTCGCGAGCGGATTGTGCGCGGCAATGCGGCTGTCGCGTACGATCGGATTCGCGGCGCTCGGCAGCAGCGCGATGCGTTCGGCGAGTCCCAAAAGGTGCGCGCTGACCATGACCTTGCGGACATAGGGCGAAGTGGGCGCGTGGAGCAGTTGCATGTCGCTCATGGCACGAGCGCCAGTTTGCCGAACACGTCGCCGCATTCGAGCAGACGATGCGCTTCGGAAGCTTCGGCGAGCGCTAAGCGTTGGTGCACACGCGGACGCACGCGGCCGTCGGCGACGAGTGGCAGCACGTGGCGCTCGATTAGGCGCGCCATACGGGATTTTTCTTCGTCGGCTTGCGGGCGCAGCGTGGACGAATGCAGGCTCAGTTGCTTTTGCATGAGCGTCAGTAATTCGATGTTGACTTGCGAGCCCTGCAGGAACGAGAGGCTGAGATGACGTCCACCAAATGCGAGTGCGTCGAGATTGCGGCGCACGTAATCACCGCCGACCATGTCGAGCACGACGTCGACGCCGCGCCCCTGAGTGGCTTCGTCGCATGCCGCGACGAAGTCGGTCTCGCGATAAGAGAGCGCGAGCGCCGCGCCCATGTCGCGCAGCGTGTCGAGCCGGTCGCTGCGTGCGGCCGTGGCGATGACGGTCGCGCCCGCCGCGTGCGCCATGCGAATCGCAAGGGTGCCGATACCGCCGGCCGCGCCGTGAATCAGCACGGTTTCGCCCATCTTGAGTGCGCCGAGTTCGAACAGGTTGTGCCAGATGGTGAACAGGCCTTCGGGTAACGCGGCGGCTTCAGCGTCGTCGAGCGTGGCGGGCACGGGCAGGCAGTGATTCGCGTCGGCGAGGCACCACGGCGCGTAACCGCCGCCGGGCAACAGTGCCATGACGCGCGCGCCCGGTGCGAAGCGGTGCACGCCGGCGCCGCACGCGGCGACTTCGCCGCACGCTTCGAGACCGAGCACATCGGTGGCGCCGGGCGCGGGTTTGGCGCGGCCTTCGCGCTGCATGATGTCGGGCCGGTTGACGCCCGCCGCGCGCACGCGTAGCAGCACCTGACCGGGGCCGGGCGTAGGCACGGCGCGCTCGGCGAGCGCGAGCACTTCGGGTCCGCCCGGTTCGCGGGCGACGACGGCTTGCATGGAAAGTGGAATCATCATGACGGGCGCGTTCAAGCTGTGGCTTCGGGGAATACGGTCATGTTGCGCGGCGGCAGCGCCAGCGCGGTGACCGTGCCGATCGGGAAGCGCTCGATCGAATCGAGGCCTGACGTGCGCACCATGACGCGCTGGGAACCGTCGGCGACGACGTTTATATCGACATAGGTATCGACGTGGTCGCCTTGGAACACGTGATTGACCACCGTGCCCGTGAGCACCGAATCCGCCCCCAGCGGCTCGAAGTGAATATGTTCGGGGCGCACGTAAATATCCATGCGGCCGCCGCCGTGCTCCCCGCCCACGAGGCGCTCGCGCTCCAGGCTCACGATACCGCCGCCCAGGCGCAGATGCAGATGCGTGGCGTCTTCGCCGTGAAAATGCGAGGGCAGGATGTTCACGTCGCCGAGGAACGACGCCACGAACGGATCGGTCGGGCGGCGATACACCTCGTCGGGCGTGGCGATCTGGCAAATGCGTCCGCGCGACATCACCGCGATGCGATCAGACATGCTGAGCGCTTCGCCCTGATCGTGCGTGACGAACACGGTCGTTACGCCGAGTTCGCGCTGGATCTCGCGAATCTCCACCTGCATCGCGCCGCGCAGGCTCTTGTCGAGCGCCGAGAACGGTTCGTCGAGCAGAAGCACCTTCGGCTTGATGACCAGCGCGCGTGCGAGCGCGACGCGCTGCTGCTGGCCGCCCGAAAGTTCGCGCGGCTTGCGATGGCCGAGCCCGCCCAGCTTGACGAGCTGCATGGCCGCTTCCACGCGCTGCGCGATTTCGGCGTTCGGCACGCCGCGCATGCGCAGCCCGTAACCGATATTGCGCGCGACATCCATGTGCGGAAACAACGCGTAGTTCTGGAACACGATGCCGATTTCGCGCTCGTGCGGTGGCAGGTCGGTGACGAGATTGCCGTCGATAAAGATCTCGCCATTATTCGCCTGCGTGAAGCCTGCAATCAGATTGAGCAGCGTGGTCTTGCCGCAACCCGAGGGGCCGAGCAGCGTGATGAATTCGCCTTGACCGATTTTGAGCGACAGATCGTGCAGGATGGTCTGCTCGCGGTACTTCGCGACCACGCCTTCCATGCTGACGGCAACCGGCGAGCCGGACGTCGATGGGCGGGCGGGACTGCGTGCGGAGGAATCGTCGGATTTCATGGAAGTCTTTTGTCTGCGCGCTCGATGCGTGGCGTTACCGGATAAAAACTTGCATCGAAGGATACGAGAAAAGCGAGCGGATGCCGTTTGCGAATCTTGAGGGCAGGCGTCGGAAAAACGGAGGAGCGCGCGAAGCGCCGGGCGACCTCTTTGGTTTTTCCGAAGTCTCGCCTTCAAAAATGCTGGTTATCAGCGGCGCGGACCTTGAGCACACTTCCCATCCAATGAACCGCCTGTTCAATCTCAGTCCTCTTTCAGGGTCAAACATGTCAGTTGAAGCAATCGATACGCTGGTGATCGGCGCCGGACAGTCCGGAATTGCCATGAGCGAGCACCTCACGCAGATGAACGTCCCTCATATCGTTCTTGAACGCAAGCGCGTGGCGGAACGCTGGCGCTCGGAGCGCTGGGATTCGCTGGTCGCCAACGGCCCGGCGTGGCACGACCGCTTTCCGAACCTCGAATTCGACGATGTCGGCCCGGACGTCTTCCCGCCGAAGGAGCGCATGGCGCAATACTTCGAGGATTACGCGAAGATGATCAAGGCACCAGTGCGTACCGGCGTGGAAGTCAGGCACGTGAAGCGCTGCGAGAATCGGCCTGGCTTTATCATCGCGACTTCGGAAGGCGTGATCGAGGCGCAGCGCGTGGTGGCCGCGACCGGTCCATTTCAGGTGCCGCAATATCCGAACATCGTTCCCGCCGATGCAGGCATTCAGCAACTTCATTCGTCGGCGTATAAAAATCCGGGTCAACTCGAAGACGGCGCAGTGCTGGTCGTGGGCGGCGGCGCGTCGGGTTCGCAGATCGCGGAAGAACTGCGTGCGAGCGGCAGAACCGTGTATCTCTCGATCGGCGAGCATTACCGTCCGCCGCGTTCGTATCGTGACCGCGACTACGTGTGGTGGTTGGGTGTACTCGGCAAGTGGGACGAGATCAAGATCAAGCCGAAGAAGAAGCACGTGGCGTTCGCCGTGAGCGGCTACGACGGCGGCAAGACGATGGACTTTCGCCGTCTCGCGCACAGCGGCATCACGGTGCTCGGTTTGACGAAGGGCTACGAGAACGGCGTGCTGCATATTGCCGACGATCTCGCTGCGAACATCGCCGAGGGCGACGAGGCCTATTTCGACGTGCTGCGCGATGCCGATGCCTATGTCGAGCGTAACGGTCTTGATCTGCCGCCTGAACCCGAAGCGTGGAATCTGCTCGACAATCCCGCATGTATCGTGCAGCCGATTCTTCAACTCGATCTTGCGAAGGCGGGCGTGAAGACGATTCTTTGGGCCACGGGTTTCAAGTTCGATTTCAGCTGGCTGGACGTGGACGCCTTCGACGAAAACGGTATGCCGTTCCACAAGCGCGGCATTTCGGCGGAAACCGGTGTGTACTTTTTGGGTCTGCCAGAATTGACCAATCGTGCTTCGTCGTTTATCTACGGCGTGTGGCACGACGCGAAATACATTGCTGATCACATTGCACTCCAGCGCAGTTACCTGGCGTATCAAAAGGCGTGACGGGCGGATGAAAACTCACTCTCCTGTTATTCGGATCAAGCGATGAATACGCTTTCGAGCAAGGCCATGCTGGCGAAGCTGGTGGGATTCCCGACCGTGAGCCGCGATTCGAACCTCGCGCTCGTCGAATTCATTCAGGCTTATTTGAGCGATGTCGGCGTCGAGAGTGAGTTGTTCTATGACGCGGAGCGCACGAAAGCCAATCTTTTCGCGACGATTGGGCCGGTGAAAGATGGCGGCATCGTGCTCTCGGGACACACCGACGTTGTACCCGTGGACGGACAGAACTGGACTGTCACGCCGTTCGAACTCACCGAGAGAGACGGTCGCCTCTACGGACGCGGCACCGCCGACATGAAAGGCTATCTCGCCTCGGTGCTGACGGCCGTGCCGCTGTTCGTCGAGCGTGCCCGGTCGGGATCGCTCGCGGTGCCGCTACATCTCGCGTTTTCGTACGACGAAGAGATTGGTTGCGTGGGCGTACGACCGTTGTTGGCGGCATTGCAGGAGCGCGGTTTTCGGCCGCGCGTATGCATCATTGGCGAACCGACAGAGATGCAGCCGGTGCTCGGCCATAAAGGGAAGATGGCGGTGCGCTGCTGCGTGCGCGGCGCGGCGTGTCATTCGGCGTATGCGCCGTATGGCGTCAATGCCGTTCACTATGCGTCGCGCTTGATCGGAAAACTCGAGGAGATCGGCGAAACGCTCGCGCATCCTGAGCATCGCGACGATCGGTTCGACCCGCCGTTTTCGACCGTGCAAGCGGGGCTGATTCGCGGCGGACGCGCGCTCAATATCGTGCCGGCCGAGTGCGATTTCGACTTCGAAGTGCGTGCGGTGCCAGGCTTCGACATAGGCAGCGTGGCGCGGGAACTCGAAACCTATGCGAGCGAGACGCTCTTGCCCAAAATGCGCGCGGTGCAACCGGATACCGACATTCGTTTCGAGGAGCTCAACGCCTATCCGGGACTCGCCACCGACCCGGACAGCGACGGCGCGCGGCTGATCGCGTCGATCAGCGGCGTGCAGGCAGAAACGCGTGCGTTCGGCACCGTGGCGTTCGGTACGGAAGGCGGGTTGTACGACGCCGCCGGCATTCCTGCGGTAGTGTGCGGCCCCGGCAGCATGGATCAAGGACACAAGCCCGACGAGTTTGTCACGCTGGAACAACTTGCGCGTTGCGATGCGATGATGGTGCGGCTCGCGAATGAGCTTGGCTGCACGGGCGTTGTCGAGTTAAATCGCTGACGACGCGAAAGTACAGTTCGCGCGAGTCTGCTCAGACGGCAGACGGATTTTGGACCAACCCAGTAAAGCGATGCCACCTGTCAAAGCGCTCGCCAAGCTGTTTGCGGTAGCGCGAAGCGCGCAGCAGATGTCGTTTGAGCGGAAAGTGTTGCCGGATCGGTCCGATGCTCGACAGGAAAGCCTGGGTACGTTTCCGGTCACGAAAGCCGCGCATCCGATGCTTCCGTTCGCGGGTTGGTTGATGGCTGTTCTCCGCGCGGTTGTTCACGCGAGCCGCTGCCTTGACGAAGATGTGCCTGACGTCAGTCAGTTCGGGGATGTCGGCCTTCGCCGCCGGATAGCTGCGTAGCTGATCCGTGACAATCTTGCTCGGTACTTCACCACAGGAAGCGAGCACGCGCTCGAAAAACCGCTTCGCTGCTATTGGGCGCGTATCGGTGCTCGTCAACGGCGGCGGCTTCGGCTTTTTCGAGCGCCAGGGCATGCACGCTACATCGCACGTTTTCTGGGCGACGACGTGGACATGGCGCAAAACACGACGTTTAATCCGCATGACGGTAACATGACCACTGCTGTCACCGTGGACTATACGTCTCAACGTCGTTAACTGAAATCCACGTATGAATTTTCGACTTGCATCGCTCGCCGCCGCGTTTCTTGCGACAATCATTACGTCAGCCTGGGCCGACGTGCTGGTCGTCAAACACGACAAGCTGCAAATCACGGACCTGATCGAACAGTCGATCAGCGTCCTGTACACCAATCACGGCGGAGATCAAGCGTTCGATGTTGCCACGGGCGATATCGTTTCGTTCAAGTCCGGCGCGGACACGGCGTGGTTGTTGCCCGTCCTCAACGGTAATGCGGACAATCATCCGTTACCTTCAGGTCAGTGTGATGTGTTGATCTACAAGGCGGACACCGACTATCTCACGCCGTTGCAGTTCTCTCACGTGCTGCTTGGCGAAACGCGTGACGACCAGTGTGTCGGTTTCAATCGTCCACTCGTTGTCACGCTGGGATTGTCGGCGATGGAGGCGCCGGTGCTGAACGGCTGTTTGCGGCCGACCAGTGCCCCACGACCGGGCGCGGCGATTACCTCGGGCGCCGCTCCCATGCAAAAGGAAAACCCGTCCCACTGCAGTCACCCAATTCTTCGCAAATCGGTCGTTCGATGTCGCAAGGTAAGTAGCAGAGAGTCTCGTCACCTCATGCACAAATTTGCTACGAAGCGGAAGCTGTTCCAGGCCGTATCCGAGTTGCCATGAAGATATGGGTCGATTAGGCAGCGAGGGTTTATCATCAATATCGCTTTATAGTCGTCAGTGCGGATTCAACTCCAACAATTCGCGCGCAAGCCGAACTGTAATCACCCGGCCGCACGTTGCGCAAAATCGGTCGTCAGTTTGCTTGCCACAGCAGGGGCAAAACCATTTTCCAAGCTTGAACGGCATATTCCCCGAGGGCAGAACTGCCGCGCTCAATGCAAGCTGCTCGAATTGATCTCGAACGGAAATGCTGAACAATGATCCCGTCCACAGGCGTCGCCCAACTGTGCAGAGCAGTAAGGGCAGTACATAGGCAAAACGAAACTGTTTCGGTCCGATTGTCGCGGATTGTGTCGGCGCCGTCGACCGGCCGAATTTGGCCGGCTATTTCCCGAGGCCCCCACCGACCGACTCAAGGGCGCTGGGCCGACGCGTAAGCATCGATCACTTGCAGTTCAATTACGCGACCCTGCACTCATACCGCTCTTGCGGATATGGAAGGAGATCTTGTTCGGATTGGGCCGAGGGCGTGTGAAAACTCGAAAGTACTCGGTTTTCAGGTGTCGCTTTACCCTTCCCAAGGCACTGCGAAGCCAACACAGCACGATCTGGAGGGTCGATTTTTTCGAGCGTCGCGTTTAAGGATGCGTTTTCACACGCCCTCGGACGTGTACTTCCCGTAGCCGACGGGTTCGCAATAAACGCACATCGCCTCGGCAGGTGACAATGCCCAATACGTCCATATCCATTCGCTACCCAGCTCGTTGAGGGCACGGGCGGCATCTCCGCCCGGTCCATGGGCGGAGGCATATGGGAAGAGTGTTGCCGAACTCGTCCGGGCAGAGCCAAACCTCCTGCCAGGGATCAGTGAGATCCGAGACAGTGCACCGTCGGGCTCACTTCGTCGCTACGCCTGCGAGTTGACCGATGCCGTCTGCGGTTTGCGTACCCACGTTTCTCGCGACCACTCCCAGCCCACCCACGACTGAGACACCCGTGTCTGACACATCAAAACCGGTTCCTGCGACCGACACGGTTCCCTTGATGTGATCACTCCCCGACAAAACGCCAAGAAGGATTCGAGCGGCCACCGGGCGGGTCTTGAATTCGCTCACGCGCAGTATCACTGGCGCACCCGTTGCTGAGACCGGGATGCCGATCTTCGTCATCTCCGTGTGAAACGCTCCAAGCAGTTCCTTCTTCGCCTCGTCGGAGATATTGAAAGATCCCGAGTCAATCTGCAGGTCGCTTACGCCGTTCGCAAGCGCGACAGTTACATCATGGCCGCGATCCGGCGGAAGTTGCGTCATCGTCGGGTTGCCGGCACATGCCGTGAGAAGCATGGCGCTGATGAGCGAAGTAGTGATAGCAATGACTTTCATATCGATCTCTCAGTTACAGTTATTTTGTGCCATTGCCGCCCAACAGCCATCTTTGCACCTCCCCTTGAGGGATACTGCATTGGTGTAGCGTCAACGACGTCTGCATAGTCGCATCGGTGTTATCGGCACGAACGTCGTTTTGCTTTAATGCGCTGAGACACCGAGCAAGCGATTCTTGACAAAGCGTTACCGATGCATGCATTTTCACGTTCAACTTATGCGTCATCTCATGCGCTACTGTTTAACACTCCAGATTCCAGTTCTGCATCCCGCTTGCATACCCCGTGCGAATCTGCACGGTAGACCAGGCTGGTTGATGCGGACAGACTCTATTGGTTTTCGCGTATCGAGCGCGTTCTGATTCAGGTAGGCCTTCTCCTGTTCCGTCACCGATGTGCCCGCCTTGCTGTCGTAGCTCAGTCCATCGATGAAGCTGGCCTTGCCCGTCAGCTGTAGCGCCGCCTGCTAGAGCATCAGGTCTTCTTCCTGCGGGTTGTAGTAAAACCGCGTCGACCCGGGCTGCAGGTTCGCAGGCAGATTGTCGAGCCGCGCCTGCGGATTGAGACTGCCCACCGCCGGGCTCAGCGAAGTCACCTGCGACGGCGCATTCGCACGCGGTGTGTAGGTGTTCGCGGTCGTGATGCCGTTGATGAGATTCTGGCCGGTCAGCGTTACCGATGTCCCGATGATTGCCGTCGTTCTGTATCACGCCGTTCGACGTGATGGAACGGTTGGGCGCCTCGATCGTCGCAGCGATGTTGCCGACCGGCGTCGGCGGATCAATCGTGCCGCCCATGTTCCTCGTTCAGGTAGTAGCCCGTCTCGTAGTGCTTGGCATCGCGCAGGTCGAGCTCATGCGCGCTCGACATCGCAGCGAGAACCTTGCCGCGTGACTGTGCCGAAGCGCGCACCGGCAAGGCAAAGGCCGTGGCCATCGCGAGCGCAGCGGCGCCGAGTTTAGAGAGGTTCACGATCAGGCTCTTTTGCAATACGCGTTGCCGGACTTACTGGGCGGGCGTGGCGTTCGACGTGTAGCGCGGCGCGGCCTTGGCGTTCGCGAACCGGGGAGCCAGCGCGCGACGGTCGGCTTCCCACTTCGTCCAGTCGTCACCATCGTGCAGCGTCGGGATGGTCACGAGTTCGCCCTGATCCAGGCCCGCGAGCGCGGCATCCACCAGATCGTCGGCTGTCATCGTGCTCGCGGCTTCCTTTTGCTTCGCATAGCCGGCGACGTCCCAGAAATCGGTTGCCGTCGCTGCCGGCAGCACGGTCTGCACACGCACGCCCTTGCCTGCGAGGTCGCGCTGAAGCGCATGGCCGAAGCTCAGCACGTACGATTTCGAGGCGCTGTACACGCCGTTCAGCAACTCGACTGCAATGCCGACCACCGAACTGATGTTGATGATGGTGCCCGAGCCTTTGGCGACGAACGCGGGCGCAACCGCGTAGGTAAGACGCGTCAGTGCCGTGATATTCAGGTTGATCATCGACTCCATGGAGTCGACGTGACCATCGAGAACCGATGCGACCGAGCCGACGCCCGCGTTGTTCACCAGCATCGTGATGCGCGGGTCTTCGCGAAGCAGGGTCTCGATTTTCGCGAGCGCAGCCTTGTCGTTGAGATCGGCGGCAATCGTTTCGATCGAGCGGCCGGTCTCTTTCGTAAGACGCTCTGCGAGAGCGTTCAGTCGGGCCTGGTTGCGTGCCACCAGAATAAGGTCGAAGCCGCGCCTGGCGAGACGATCAGCGTAGATGGCGCCAATGCCAGCCGATGCGCCCGTGATCAGCGCGAAACCGTTCGTAGAGGAAGTCATTTTCAATCCTTTGAGTGAGTGGTTGAACCAACAGGGCGTCAGTTCATGGATCGAATTCTGGCCTCGGCCGCGCGCGACCTCAATGTCATATATGCAAGGATTTCGGTCATGCTTTCATCCACAATGCTGTCCGTTATGTGCTACCTTCAACGAATCAGGCCATGACTCGCGAGGCATCAATGCATACCGTCGGACTCGTCGTCTATCCCAACTTCCAGTCGCTCGCGCTCGCTGTGGCGAGCGTCTTCGAATACGCCAATCTGCTGCGCGGCGAAGCAGCTTACGAGTTCAGCATCGTGTCCGAGCACGGCGGACCTGTCGTTTCGTCCCAGGGGTTTTCAGTTCATAGCGAACCACTTGTCGCAGAGGGCTACGACACCCTCATCGTGGCGGGCGACAACGAATGCCGCCTTCCCTCGGCTGCGCTGGTGGATTACCTTCGGGAAGCGCCGCGCCGGTCACGGCGAATTGCGTCGATCTGTACCGGTGCATTTGTTCTGGCTGCTGCAGGTCTGCTGGAAGGAAAACGCGCAACGACACACTGGTTCCACGCGCGTGACTTCCAGAAGCAGTATCCGAACGTGCAGCTCGAAGAAGACCGCATCTTCGTGGTGGATGGACAGATCTGGACCTCGGCCGGCATGAGCGCCGGCGTGGATCTCGCGCTTGCGATCGTTGAAAACGACTTCGGGCTGGACACCTCGCGCATGGTCGCGCGCAAGCTCGTGCTTTATCAGCGTCGCGGTGGCGGTCAGTCGCAGTTCTCGGCGCTGCTGGAAATGGGTCCGCGCTCAGACCGCGTTCAGATGGCACTTGCCTACGCGAGCGAAAACCTGGCGAGCGATTTGTCGGTCGAGCGGCTGGCCGAAGCAGCACGGCTCAGTCCGCGTCAGTTCAGCCGCGTGTTTCGTGAGGAAACGGGGCAATCGCCCGCGAAGGCAGTCGAGCGGCTTCGCGTTGAAGCCGCTCGACTGATGATGGAGACGACTCGTCACCCGATCGAGATCGTTGCGCGAGAGACAGGCTTTGGTGACCGGGAGCGGATGCGTCAAGCGTTCCTGCGTGCATTCGGTCAGCCACCGCAAACCATACAGCGGGCGTCGGGTGTCACACCCCTTGCGCTTTAAGCGTAGTTCGCCTTACTGCTCGCCCGGCGTCCACTCCGGGCTATAGCCGCCCAGCGCCGGATGATACATCTCATCCCCGGAATGCTGGGTGAATTCGACGTTGAGCCGGTCTTCACGCAGGCCAAGAATTTCGATGCAGTGCGCGCACAGCGCTTTGGCCACATCCATACGAAGTTCGGGCGCTCTGCCTCTTCGGATGTCCAGCATCATGACCGCGACCGGGGTGGGCTCTTCACCGGCCTCGGGAATCCGCCAGACACCCCCATCGCCCAGCTCTCGAATCGCGACGCTGATTCGCCTGATGTCGACCGACATCATCCGCGCGTAGGTCTCGCTCATCTTCAGCGCCAGGCGCCGCTTGTCCTCCACTGAATAGTGGTCGGTTACGTCGAGTTGCAGGTAAGGCATGGTCGTCGCACTCCTTGAAAACGCCATTCTTCACCGAACACGGAGCCTCGCCAATGTCAGATGCGCAAGGTTTCCGGACAAGCGAGGGGGTGGAGTCACCCTGACGCATTCGCACCAGAAGCGAATCCGCTACATGTTCGGATAGTTCGGACCGCCACCGCCCTCAGGCGTCACCCACACGATGTTCTGCGTCGGGTCCTTGATGTCGCAGGTTTTGCAGTGGACGCAGTTCTGCGCATTGATCTGCAAGCAGTCTTCGTTCTCTTCGGTTTTAATGAACTCGTAGACGCCTGCCGGGCAAAAACGTGCTTCAGGACCGGCGTACGTTTGCAGGTTCAGCTTCACGGGCACTGTCGGATCCTTGAGCGTCAGGTGAGCCGGCTGATTCTCCTGGTGGTTCGTGTTCGAGATGAACACCGAAGAAAGACGATCGAACGTCAGCTTGCCATCCGGCTTCGGATACTCGATCGGCTTGCACTGCGACGCGGGTTTCAGCATCTGGTGGTCCCAGTGCTGGTGATGCAGCGTCCACGGCACATTGCCGCCCATCAGCTTCTGCTCGATGCCGACCATCAGCGTGCCGAGGTACAGGCCCTTGCTCATCCACTGCTTGAAATTGCGCGCGCGGTAAAGCTCGGTGTGCAGCCACGAAGTCTTGAACGACTCGGGATACGCGGCCAGTTCATCGTTGTGACGGCCGGCCTGCACCGCGTCGAAGGTGGCGTCGGCGGCGAGCATGCCCGTCTTGATCGCCGCATGCGAACCCTTGATCCGCGAGGCGTTCAGGAAGCCCGCATCGTCGCCAACCAGTGCGCCGCCCGGGAAAACCAGCTTCGGCAGCGACATCAGGCCGCCTGCCGTGATCGCCCGTGCACCGTACGACACCCGCGTGCCGCCTTCGAGGAACTTGCGGATTTCCGGATGCGTCTTGTAGCGCTGGAATTCTTCAAACGGCGACAGATACGGATTCGAATAGCCCAGGCCAACCACAAAGCCAACCATCACCTGGTTGTTGTCGATGTGATACAGGAATGAGCCGCCGTACGTTTGCGAGTCCAAAGGCCAGCCAGCCGTGTGGATCACCAGACCCGGCTTGTGCTTGGCCGGATCGATTTCCCACAGTTCCTTGATGCCGATGCCGTACACCTGCGGGTCCGCGCCATCGCGCAGCTTGAACTTGTCCGAGAGCTGGCGGCCCAGGTGCCCGCGCGCGCCTTCGCAGAACAGCGTGTACTTCGCGTGCAGTTCCATGCCCAACTGGAAGTTTTCCGTCGGCTCACCGTCCTTGCCGATGCCGAGATTGCCCGTCGCGACACCCTTGACCGAGCCGTCGTCGTTATAGAGCACTTCAGCCGCCGCAAAACCCGGAAAAATCTCGACGCCCAGCGCTTCAGCCTGCTGACCCAGCCACCGCGTCACATTCGCCAGCGAGATCACATAGTTGCCGTGATTCTTGAAGTTATCCGGCAACGCCCAGTTCGGCACCGCTTTCGCGCCCGTTTCAGAGAGAAACAAAAAGCGGTCTTCCGTCACTTCGACGCTCAAAGGTGCGCCCTTGTCTTTCCAGTCGGGGAACAGTTCACCAAGCGCGCGCGGGTCCATCACCGCGCCCGACAGAATGTGCGCGCCAATCTCCGAACCCTTTTCGAGCACGCAGACGCCGATCTCGACACCACTCTGCGCAGCACGCTGCTTAAGCCGGATCGCCGCAGCCAGTCCAGCCGGCCCGCCGCCGACGATCACCACCTCATATTCCATCGACTCGCGCGGCCCATATTGCTCGACCCACTTCGCATCCGTCATCGATCAACGCTCCACGCCCGCAATCGCGATCGAAACCAGCCTGGCGCCCAGCCCGACCGCGTGCAGGTCGATCTCTTCACGCCTGCCTTCGAACCAGATGCCCGTCATCGGCTGCAGCGACACGCTGTTGAGCAGCGAGCTACCGACACGCCATTCGCCTGCAACACACAGCACGATATGAGTCGACGCCGGCGTGACACGCAACGAGTGCGTCGCGACGCTCACCGCGGCCTGATACGCGCCACGACGTGTCATCACGTTGAGCACGTTCACGGGCTGCACGGACATGCTCGCCCACATCAGCAGATCACCGGAAAACTGCACCGGCTGACCAGGCCGGGCGACGGACGCGCCGTCCTGCGAATGCAGATCCACCGCGCCTTCATCGAGCAACAGGAGCGTGCGATCGAGTCCGGGAAACAGCGAAAACCTCGACGCTCCATTGAGCGTCGCGATACTGATGCGCCAGTCGACCGCGTGATCGTCGGCGGATTGCAGCGCAACGGTGCGGGTCGTGCCGCCGCCGTTCGCCCATGGCTCAGGCGCAAGTTTCGAGCAATCGAAGAAGTGAATCGACTGATGCGAAGGCCGCGCCGTGGTTCCATGACGCTGCACAGACACGCGTTCAGGCGACAGTGCGTCGATCATCATGCGCTCCTCGCTGCGACGCGGGCTTCGAGTCCGCTGACCGTCTCGAACAGATCGCCGACGAGGCCGACATCCGCGATCGAAAAGATCGGCGCATCCGGGTCCTTGTTGACCGCGACGATCAGCTTCGAATCCTTCATGCCCGCCAGATGCTGGATCGCGCCGGAGATGCCGAACGCCAGATAGACGTCGGGCGCCACCGTCTTGCCCGTCTGCCCGACCTGCGCGGCGTTGGGCGCATAGCCGGCATCGACAGCGGCGCGCGACGCGCCGAGCGCAGCGCCCATGTTGTCCGCCAGTTCGCCCAGCCGCGCCATGTTCTCTTTCGATGCGAGACCGCGACCGCCTGCCACAACGATACGTGCGCTCGACAGATCCTGTCCCGCCTGCTGCGTCGCATGACGCTCGATCAGCGTCGTGTTGCGAAAGACTTTCGGTGCTTCGAGCGTCACGACGGCGGCGTGTCCGCCGTCGCGTGCAACCGGCGCAAACGACGACGCGCGAAACGTCGCGAACGTCAGCGCACCTTCGCTTGCGACGTTTGCCACGACGCTGCCCGCATACAGACCGCGCACGAAGTGGCCATCGCGGGATACACCCGTGACATCCGCGAGAAACGCGCCACCCGCACGCGCCGCTGCGCGCGGAAACGCGCCACGAGCCAGCGCGCGATGCGCGGCAGCGATCAACGTATAGTTTGCCGAAACGGAAACACCTTGCAGTACGGCAGCGAGTGACTCAGCCGTCGGCGCGGTATCGAACGCCGCCAGCAGCACCTGTTCCACGCCCGCAATTTGCGCGGCTGCTTGTGCAGCGTCGATGTCGAAGGCGAGCAGATCGACAGGCTTGCCGATCTGCAGCGCTGCGCCGATCACGCGTAGGCTCGCGTCGCTGACGACGCCGTTGTCGATATCCACCAGAACAAGTGATCTCATGCTGCCACTCCTGTTTGTTCGAACACACGCTGCGCGGCGATCGCCTCGATCAAGGCGGCCGTATCCGCGACCTTGATGCCCGCCTGCCGCGCGGGCGGATCGCTCAAGCCAACGAGGCGGGTTCGCGGCGCGAGATCCACGTTGAAGATGCTTGCATCGATCGTCTTGAGCGGCTTCTGTTTCGCCTTGACGATGCTCGGCAGCGTCACACGCCGCGGTTCGGCAAGCCGCAGGTCCGCGCTGACGACGGCAGCGCCTTCTAGACGCCACGTCGCCGTGCCCGCGTCGTCGCCGCAGGTCACGCGCCAGCCATTTGTGTCCGCGTCGATCGCGCTCGCGTCGAGCGCCTGCGGCCAGTCGAGCAGGCCCGCGAGCATCGCGGCGACGCCGCCCGTGTCGTCGTCGATGGCCTGCTTGCCGCACAGCACGAGACCGTATCCCTCGTGCGCCGACAGATACGCGTGCAGCAAACGTGCGACCGCCAGCGAATCGAGTGTCGCGGTGGCTCCGCCCGTATCGATCAGCACGGCATCGTCGGCGCCCATGGCGAGCGCGGTGCGCAGCACGTCCTGACAGTTCGACTGTCCGCAGGTGAGGACGGTCACATGGGTGGCGTATCCCGCTTCCTTGAGTTGCAGCGCTTTTTCAACGGCGCATTCGTCGAACGGATTGAGCGACATCTTCAAGCCGTTGGTATCGATCGAACCGGCTGCGCTGACGCGCACGCGCACATTCGGATCGACGACGCGTTTGACGGGAACCAGAATCTTGATGGTCATGACAGACTCCACGAAATCAGGACACGGCGCCCGAACCATACTTGCCGACGAGCAGCGCGCCCGTCGAGAAGCGGTCGAGCGCGTAAGGCGCGAGCGAGACATCCGTTGGCTGGCCGAGCGCGTGCTGGGCCAGCAGCTTGCCGATACCGGGCGAGAGCTTGAAGCCATGGCCCGAGAAGCCAAAGCCGACCACCAGCCCTTCGACATCGCCGACGTTCCCGAGCACCGGATTCCAGTCCGGCGTGACGTCGTACACACCTGTCCACGACGATGCGAGTCCTGCCGTTTCATACGCGGGAAAACGCCCGGCAACCTGCGCGCCGACTTCCGCGACGTAATCGAGCGAGATGTCGCCCTGTTCGGTCTCGGGCGCATTGAGCGTCTCGCCGACCACGCCTTCGGAGACGAGCATCTGAGTGCCGCCATAGCTGCGGAAATACAGCATGCCCGGCGAGCCGAGATCCTTGAACGCGGGCATCTTGAACGTGTACGCACCTTCGTCGCATTCGAGCGCGAGGACGGTATGGCGCTCCGGTTTGACGGGCAGCGGCACGCCGATCCAGCCGGCCAGTTCGGGCGTCCAGATGTTCTGTGTGCTGATCAGCGTGTCGCAACTGAAGTTTCCCGCGCTGGTTTCGACGCCGACCACGCGGCGTCCTTCGCGGATCACGCCCGTCACTGTCGCGCCTTCGATAATCTTCACGCCGCGGCGGCGCGCCGATCTGGCGAAGCTGGTCGCGACCAGATACGCATCGGCGAAACCGGCTTCGGGCTCGTAGCCGATCAGGGCGGCATCGTCGAAGCTGGCAATCGGCAGCCGCTCGCGCGCTTCATCGCGGTCGAGCAGTTGCACTTCGATACCCATATCGCGCTGTGCATCGAGCGATGCGCGCAGCGGATCGAGTTTGTCGCCTTCGGGCGCGCAGATCATGTAGCCGCATTTGACGAGTCCGCACGACGCTTCGTCGTCGCCGACGTATTCGGCGAAATTGTTGAACGCCCACCACGACGAACGCGCCAGCTCGACGTTCTGGCGCACGGAATAGTGCGTGCGCAGCAAGCCCGACGACTGCGACGTCGTGCCCGCGCCGATCGTCCCGCGCTCGAGCACGAGCACGCTTTTCGCGCCAAGGGCGGCGAGATGGTGGGCAACCGACGCGCCGATCACGCCGGCGCCGATCACGACAAAGTCATAGTGGCTCATGGAGACCTCTGGAAGGGCAATGGAGCCGATTCTAGAAAGCCAAAGCGCACGCGAATTTTGTATTAGGCAAACTTATGCTGCGTACCCGAAAACGCTCATCGTGAGTACGGGACGTTTTTGAAGGGGCACCATGCGTCGTCGCCGGGCGGCGCGTGCTGGGCCGCCGACGACACTGGAGTCAGGATGAGACGAACCCAAACGCCAATCGATCTGCGCGCGCTGCAGGCTTTCGTCGCCGTGTGCGAGACGGGATCGATGACGGCCGCGGCGAAGCAGTTGGGCGTGAGCCAGAGCGCGATCAGCCAGGCCGTGTCGGCGCTGGAACGCGAGCAGGGCATGACGCTGTTCGACCGCGACAGCCGTCCGCCGCGCCCGAATATCGCGGGCCGCGCGCTGCTCGAACTGGCGGGGCCGCTGCTCGAGCATGCGCAGATGGTGACCACGCGTATCGGCGACGCGTCCAATGCGGGGAAACTGCCCGTGCGGCTTGGCTGCGTCGATTCGTTCGCGGCGACGGTCGGTCCGGAACTGATTCGTGCGGTGTCCAATTCGACGCGGCAGATTTCGTTGTGGTCGGGACTCACGCCGGGTCTGTCGAAGCAGTTGCACGACCGCGAACTCGATATCGCCGTGTGCACGCAGACGACGCTCAACGATGCGCGCATCGTCGAAGTGCCGCTGTTTTCCGAGGCGTTCGTCGCGGTGGTGGCGCGCAGTCATATCGCGGGCCGCGCGCAGATGGACTGGCGCACGCTGGCCGCCGAACTGCCGTTGATCCGTTACACGGCGCGCTCGGTGATTGGCCAGCAGGTGGAGCGCTTTGCGCGGCATCTGGGTATCGACAGTCCGCGCCGTTATGAATTCGATGCCACCGATCCGCTGCTGAGCCTCGTGGCGGCGCGCCTTGGCTTCGCGATCTCGACGCCGCTGTGCCTGTGGCAGGCCCGTCATTATCTCGACGAGATAGCCGTGTTGCCACTGCCGTCGGGGCGTCTCGGGCGACGCGATTTTTTTGTGCTGCACCGGCAAGGCGAGTGGGATGACTTCGCTGGTGAAATCGTCACGCTGACGCGCGCCGTGATCGACCGCTCGATCCAACCGGCGCTCGCGCGCGCGTTGCCGCAACTGCCCGACGACGCGCTGCGCTGATTCTTCATGGAGTGATGCGAATGAATGAGCTGTATACGTTGCAACGTGGCGATGCGCCGCTGCTGGTTTCGATTCCACATCTGGGACATAGCATTCCGCCGGCGATGCGGCATCTCTATACCGACGCAGCGCTGACCTTCGTCGACACCGACTGGCATCTCGACCGTCTCTACGATTTCGTGTCGAAGGAGTTGGGCGCGACGTTGCTCGGCGCGAACGTGTCGCGTTATGTGATCGATCTGAACCGCCCGTCGAATGACGAGAGCCTGTATCCGGGGCAAACCACGACAGGCCTTTGCCCGACCGAGACGTTTCGCGGCGAGCCTGTCTATCGCGCGGGCTGTGAGCCGGACCCGGATGAAAAGCAGCGGCGTGTCGCGCAATACTGGACGCCGTATCACGACACGCTGCGCGCGGAACTCGCGCGTCTGCGCGAACGACACGCGAATGTGCTGCTGTGGGAAGCGCATTCGATCGCGAGCGTGTTGCCGCGTCTGTTCGACGGCAAGCTGCCCGACCTGAACCTCGGCACGCAGGACGGCCGCACGGCTGCACCTGCGTTGCAGGCAGCCGCCGAATCGGCTGCTGCACAAAGTGGTTTTACATGGATCGCGAATGGCCGCTTCAAAGGCGGCTATATCACGCGTCATTTCGGTTCGCCGCGCGACGGCATCCATGCAATCCAGTTGGAGATGTGCCAGTCCACTTACATGCATGAAGAAGCGCCCTTCGCGTATGAACCGCCGCGCGCCGAACGCGTGCAGCCGGTGGTGCGCGCGATGATCGAAGGCGCGCTGGACGCGCTGCAGACTTTATAAGCAACGCTGATACAGCGTCGTAACCGGCCTTACCGTGTCAGTGCAGATGCGCACCAGATTCACGATTCGGCCGCACCGCAGTCAGGCAGGCGCAATCGCAGTGCAAACGATGTCGAACGAAGCCGAATGCCGCAATGCGCCGCCAGTGTTTATTCGCAGGAACTTTTGATTCCCTTTGATAAACATGGCATGGACGTTGCATAACGAAGGACGAAGCAGGTGCGGTTCACTCGGCGGCAGGCTGGGAGTAGACGAAGATCGACAGGAACTGGATCGGCGTTTTGATCAGCCGTTCGGGACCATGCGGTACGTCGCCCCGGAAGGTGAGCGTGTCGCCGGGATGCAGGATGTAAGTTTGCTGGCCGTGGCGGTATTCGATCACGCCCTTGAGCATATGGATGAATTCCGTGCCGGGGTGTTCGAAGACGGGGAAGCGTTCTGCTTCGTCTTCCATCGTGATCAGGAACGGTTCGAAGAGTTTGCGCGGTCCCTGGTCGTAGGCGAGCAGATGGTAGGTGTGGCCGCGTTTCGTGCCCTTGCGGACCACCTCCATGCCGCCGCCCTTCTTGACGAGCTGGGCGCCGCCCTGAGGCACGTCGAAGTTGCGGAACAGCGTCGACATCGACACGCCGAGTGCCTGCGCAATGCGGTTGAGTACGTCGAGTCCGGTAGAAGTCTGCGCGTTTTCGATTTTCGAAAGCATTCCGCGGCTGATACCGGCCTGTTCGGCGACCTGCGCGATGGTCAGCCCATGTGACTGACGCAACTCGCGGATCGTCGAGCCGAGATAGCGTTCGAGCGGTGATTTGCTGTCGTCCCCGTTTTGCATGGTTGGCCTCGATGAAAAGGCAAGGTTAGCAGATCGCGACGTTGCGCCATGTATCGAAGGGAAGGCTCAGTCGCGCCCGATTGGTTTCATGTGGGGAATCATTGTTGCATAACAATAAATTCCGCCGCGAACATGCGGACATGCCTGCAGTGCGCCGATGGCGTCGCGGCATGCTCGTGCAGCCGGGTCATGCGCAGGTCGCGTGGCTTTTTCAAACCAGCGAAGGATGTTGTTGCAAGGAGTGGCGATGAACCTGAACGACGCGAGCAAGCTGCCCGTCAACGAGCTAGGAAGCGTGCCGCGCTTCGAGACGGCGGAAGACGCGCAAGCCTGGCTCTCACAGCAGGGCGTGAAATACGTGCTGGCGCAATTCGTCGATATTCACGGCGTGGCGAAAGCGAAGTCGGTGCCCGTTGCGCATCTGAAGAGCGTGCTGAATGCGGGCGCGGGCTTCGCCGGTTTCGCGATCTGGGGCGTCGGCATCGAGCCGAACGGTCCCGACTTCATGGCCGTCGGCGATCTGTCGACGCTCACGCCGATGCCGTGGCAAGCGGGGCTGGCGCGCATCGTGTGCGACGGGCATGTGGATGGCAAACCGTGGACCTACGATTCGCGCGTGACGCTGAAGAAGCAGATCGCGCGCATGACGGAGCGTAACTGGACGCTTTTTACCGGCCTCGAACCCGAGTTCTCGCTGTTGCGCCGCTCGGCGTCGGGCGTGCTCGAACCGTGCGATCCGAGCGATACGCTCGCCAAGCCTTGCTACGACTACAAGGGTCTGTCGCGCACGCGTGTCTTCCTGGAAAAGCTCACTGAATCGATGCGCGATGTCGGCATCGACGTGTATCAGATCGATCACGAGGACGCGAACGGTCAGTTCGAAATCAACTACACGTACACCGATTGCCTGACGTCGTGCGATCACTACGTGTTCTTCAAGATGGCCGCATCCGAGATCGCCAACGAACTCGGCATGATCTGCTCGTTCATGCCGAAGCCGTTTGCGAACCGGCCGGGCAACGGGATGCACATGCATATGTCGATCGGCGATGGCGAGCGCAATCTGTTCGCCGATAAAAGCGATCCGCTCGGCATGGGTCTGTCGAAGCTCGGCTATCAGTTCACGGCGGGACTGCTCGCGCATGCGCCCGCGTTGACGGCGCTGTGCAATCCAACCGTCAATTCGTACAAGCGCCTCGTGGTGGGCCGCTCGCTGACGGGCGCGACATGGGCGCCGGCCTATGTCAGCTACGGCGATAACAATCGCTCGACGATGGTGCGCATGCCCGGCGAGCGCATTGAACTGCGTCTGCCCGATGGCTCCTGCAATCCATATCTCGCGACCGCGGCCGTAATCGCAGCGGGGCTGGACGGCGTCGAGCGCGAACTGTCGCCGGGTCAGCCTGCTAACGAAAACCTCTACACGTGGTCGCCGCAACAGTTGCAGGAACGCCAGATCGGCGTGCTGCCGCAGAACCTCGAACAGGCACTCGACGCGCTCGAATCAGACAGGTTGATCTGCGACGCGCTCGGCCCCGTTGCCGATGAGTTTCTCAAATTGAAGCGCATGGAATGGCTCGAATACATGCGTCATGTCTCGGACTGGGAGCTGAAAAGCTACCTCGAGTTTTTCTAGGCATCACCAGGAGGAAGAAATTATGTGTGGAATCGTAGGTCTGCTGGTGAAGACACCGGCACTACGCGAACGGCTCGGCGAACTGATGGTGCCGATGCTGATCGGCATGACGGAGCGCGGTCCGGATTCGGCGGGTCTTGCCGTGTTCGGCAAGGCAGTCGATGCGAGCCAGCGCAAGCTGAGCCTGTACGCCGGCTTCACGGAGGAAGGCGATCGTTTTGCATGGACGCCGTTGCTCGACGCGTTGAATGCGGCGATGGACGTGACGGCGCGCATCGACGCGAAAGGCAATCATGCCGTGCTGACGCTGCAAGGCAATGCGGAAAACGTAAAGAGCTGGCTGCGCGAGCATTATCCGAAGCTGTATCTGCTGTCGACGGGCCGTTCGATCGATCTCTACAAGGACATCGGCACGCCCGCGCAGGTCGCGGACCGCTATGGCTTTGCGAATCTGAAGGGCTCGCATCTGGTTGGCCATACGCGCATGGCGACGGAATCGGCAGTGACGCCGGATCGCGCGCACCCGTTCACGGCGGGCGAAGACTTCTGTCTCGTGCACAACGGCTCGCTGTCGAACCCGTATGGCGTGCGTCGCAAGCTGGAGCCGCAAGGCATTCACTTCGACACCGACAACGATACGGAAGCCGCATGCCGCTTTCTCGAATGGCGTCTGCGTGAAGGCGATGCATTGCCCGAAGCGTTGCAGAAGGGTTTCGAAGAACTCGACGGCTTCTACACATTCCTGATGGGCACGACGACGGAGCTCGCGTTGATTCGCGATCCGTTCGCGTGCAAGCCTGCCGTCGTCGCCGAGAACGACGACTACGTGGCGATCGCGTCCGAGTTCCGCTCGCTCGCGCATCTGCCTGACATCAAGAACGCGAAGGTATTCGAACCGGCACCCGAGGAGATGTATGTATGGAAAGCGTGACATTCGACCTTGAGCGCGGATCGGTCAGGGAAGTGAACCAGTATTTGCACGGCGACGCCGCTGCGCTCAAAGGCCAGCAGATCACCGTGACCTCGCCGAACGGCGCGCACAACATCGCGGTCGGCGTCGATGCCGACGTGACGATCACGATCGACGGCCACGCGGGCTACTACGCGGGCGGCATGAACAAGCACGCGAGCATCGTGATCAAAGGCAGCGCGGGTACGGGCGTCGCCGAAAACATGATGAGCGGCAAGGTGCATGTGAAGGGCTTCGCGTCGAATGGCGCGGGTGCGTCCGCGCATGGCGGGCTGCTCGTGATCGACGGCGATGCGGGTTTGCGTTGCGGCATTTCGCTGAAGGGCGGCGATATCGTCGTCGGTGGATCGGTGGGGAGTTTTTCGGCGTTCATGGCGCAGGCGGGCCGCATGGTGATCTGCGGCGATGCAGGCGATGCACTCGGCGACTCGCTCTACGAAGCGGTGCTGTACGTGAAAGGCGATGTGAAATCGCTCGGCGCGGATGCGCAGTTCGAGGCAATGTCGGATGCGGACTTTACGGCGGTCGCCTCGCTGCTCGACGCAGCAGGCCTGAAGCACGATCCGCGCGCGTTCAAGCGCATTGCTTCGGCACGCACGCTCTATCACTGGAACGCGGACGCGGACCAGGAATATTGAACACCGATCACTGAATCACGAGAGCGTCCCCATGGAAAAACCTATCCATTTCGCCCGCTTGCAGCAGGAAGAGTCGCAAGGCTACGACCGCAAGACGATCGATTACATCCATACCGCTGCACAGCGCGGACTTTATGAAATCCGGGGTCTCGGTGCGAAACGCCGCGTGCCGCACTTCGACGATCTGCTGTTTCTCGGCGCGTCGCTGTCGCGCTATCCGCTGGAAGGCTATCGCGAGAAGTGCGCGACGCAGACGTTGCTCGGCACGCGCTTCGCGAAGAAGCCTGTCGTGCTCGACATTCCCATCACGATTGCAGGCATGAGCTTCGGCGCATTGTCGGCGAACGTGAAGGAAGCATTGGGCCGCGCGGCCACGGCAGCCGGCACGTCCACCACGACAGGCGATGGCGGCATGACACAGGAAGAGCGTCAGTCATCGAAGACGCTGGTGTATCAGTGCCTGCCGTCGCGCTACGGCTTCAATCCCGACGACGTGCGCCGCGCCGATGCCATCGAGGTCGTGATCGGCCAGGGCGCGAAGCCGGGCGGCGGCGGCATGCTGCTCGGACAGAAGGTCAATCCACGCGTGGCGTCGATGCGTACGTTGCCGGCCGGTGTCGACCAGCGTTCGGCCAGCCGGCACCCGGACTGGACGGGCCCCGACGATCTCGCGATCAAGATTCAGGAACTGCGCGAAATCACTGACTGGGAAAAGCCGATCTACGTGAAGGTCGGCGCGACGCGCACGTTCAACGATGTGAAGCTCGCCGTGCATGCGGGCGCGGACGTGGTCGTGATCGACGGGATGCAGGGCGGCACGGCGGCGACGCAAACGTGCTTCATCGAAAACGTCGGCATTCCGACGCTCGCCGCCGTGCGTCAGGCCGTTGATGCGCTCGAAGACCTGAACATGAAAGGCACGGTGCAGCTGATCGTATCGGGCGGCATTCGCACGGGCGCCGATGTGGCCAAAGCGCTCGCACTCGGCGCCGATGCCGTGGCGATCGGGCAGGGTGTGCTGATGGCGCTCGGCTGCAATAGCGACACGTACTTCAAGGACGGCGCGCTGCATTCCGCCGCGGCCGATTACGCGGCGCTCAACACGTCGCCGGGTTTCTGCCATCACTGTCATACGGGCAAGTGTCCCGTCGGCGTGACGACCCAGGACGCCGTGCTGGAACAGCGTCTGCAACCCGAAGAAGGTTCGCGTCGCGTGCGCAACTATCTGAAGACGCTGAACATGGAGCTGACGACGATCGCACGCGCCTGCGGCAAGCAGAACGTGCATCACCTGGAACCGGAAGATCTCGTCGCGCTGACGGTGGAAGCGGCAGCGATGGCGCGCATTCCGCTCGCGGGCACGTCGTGGATTCCTGGGCAGCAGTATTGATATCGAAGTGATGCGGCGGGCGTGTGCGCCCGCCGCAAGTAGCGGCGACAACGCTTCAAGCATTTCTGCAATCCCCGCAGTTTCTGCAGTTCCCGCAGTTCAGTTAAGTCCACACATTACCGTCGACGCTTCCCGCGTATCGCACGCGGCATGCCGCGGCGTTTTCCAAAGGATCGCGCAATGAAAAGTCTGGTCAGATGTGTTGCGTTACTCACGATGCTGGCGCTCGCGATGCCGGCTTTCGCCGCCGACCCTGTGCCGAACAAGGGCGACACCGCATGGATGATCGTCGCGACGCTGCTCGTCGTGATGATGGCCGCGCCGGGACTCGGGCTGTTCTACGGCGGCATGGTGCGCGCGAAGAACATGCTGTCGGTGCTGATGCAGACGCTCGTCGTGTTCTGTCTGCTTGGGGTGCTGTGGGCGTTGTATGGCTATAGCGTCGCGTTCACCGAGGGCAATGCGTTCTTCGGCGGCTTCAGCAAGGCGTTCCTCGCGGGTGTGACGCCGGACACGACAGCTGCGACCTTCAGCAAAGGCGTGGTGATTCCCGAGTACATCTATGTCGCGTTTCAATTGACGTTCGCGGCGATCACGCCTGCGCTGATTGTCGGGGGCATTGCCGAGCGGGCGAAGTTTTCGGCTGTGCTGCTGTTCATGGTGCTGTGGTTCACGTTCTCGTACCTGCCCATTGCGCACATGGTCTGGTACTGGCCGGGCCCCGATGCGTACACCAGCGCCGCCGCGGGTGAAAAGGCGACGGCCACGGCAGGCTTCCTGTTCCAGAAGGGCGCAATCGACTTCGCGGGCGGCACGGTGGTGCACATCAATGCGGGGATCGCTGCGCTGGTCGGCGCGATCATGATCGGCAAGCGGACGGGCTATGGGCGCGAAACGATGGCGCCGCACAATCTCACGCTGACGATGGTCGGTGGCTCGCTGTTGTGGGTTGGCTGGTTTGGGTTCAACGTCGGCTCGAATCTCGAAGCGAATGGCGCGGCAGCACTCGCCTTCGTCACGACGCTGCTTGCGACGTGCGCGGCGACGGTGGCGTGGACTTTCGTCGAATGGACGCTCAAGGGCAAACCGTCGATGCTCGGCGCGGTGTCGGGCGCGATTGCGGGGCTTGTGGTGATTACGCCGGCGTGTGGTTTCGTCGGACCGATGGGCTCGATCGTGATGGGCTTCGCAGCGGGCATCGTGTGTTATTGGGGCGTGAATGGGCTCAAGCGCCTGCTCGGCGTCGACGATTCGCTCGATGTGTTCGGTGTGCACTGCCTGGGCGGCATCGTCGGCGCGCTGCTGACGGGTGTGTTCGCGTCGCCGCGGCTCGGCGGTACAGGCGTCTACGATTACGTCGCGAACAAGGTCGGCGACTACAGCATCGCCGATCAGTTGATCTCCCAATGCTGGGGCGTGGGGACGTCGCTGGTGTGGTCGGGCGTGGTGTCGGTGATCGCGTTCAAGCTGGTCGATATGACGATCGGTTTGCGGGTCGAGCAGGACGGCGAGCGCGAAGGGCTGGATCTCAGCTCGCACGGCGAGAACGCGTACCACTCGTGAGCGCGAGGCCATACATCGGCGTGAGGCGGCGGCGAGCGCGCGTCGCGCGGCCTGCGCAGCGCGCCGTGCGTGCACGGACGCGGTGCGGCGTAATGAGCGAACCGGCGGCGGTTCGCATCGCGGGCCGGCATCAGGGCAAGATGGACGATAATATGGCATTCCAGCCGACGCGCTATCGTTTGTGCGGCGCGCGGCAGGGCCTTCGTCCATCTTCCTTATTGCCGCCTATGTCAGACCTCAGAATCGACCGCAACGCCAAGACCCTGCGCGAACTCACGCTGGACAAGCTGCGTGGTGCGATCGTGCAGGGTTATTTCCGTCCGGGCGCGCGGCTTGTCGAACGCACGTTGTGCGACGAGTTGGGCGTGAGCCGCACGGTAGTGCGCGAAGTGCTTCGGCATCTGGAGACGGAAGGGCTCGTCGAAATCGTCGCGCGGCAAGGGCCGATTGTCGCGCGGCTCGACCCGGAGCAGGTTGGGGAAATTTACGAGCTGCGTGGATTGCTTGAAGCTAACGCGGCGCGTGCTTGTGCCGAGCAGTCGACGCCCGAACTCGTGCAGCAGTTGCGCGGCATTCGCAAGCACATTGAAGATGCGTTCGTGCAGCAGGATCTGCCGCGTGTGCTCGAGTTTACCGAACGGTTTTATGACGCGATGTTCGAAGGTGCGCAGAAGCATGTGTCGTTGACCGTTGTGAAGACGCTGAATGCGCGGATCAACCGGCTGCGGGCGCTGACGATTGCGACGCCCGGGCGTGGCGACGAATCGAATCGCGAGATGAATGCGTTGCTCGATGCGATCGAGCGGCGGGATGGGGAGGCGGCGTCGTTGGCGTCGTTTGCGCATATCCGGCGCACGTCGGAACTGGCGTTGAAGGTGCTGGCGGGGCAGGAAGACGTGGAGTGAGGTGGTAGTCAAGGTTTGGCTTTTGTCTGCGACGCCGGGTTGGTTTGGTTTGCCTGGTCTTTCGCTGGCATCCGCGATTCGTTAGCGTGCTTCACGCGTTGCCCCTGTGCGGGGCGGCACCAACATTTCTTTGCCGCCGTGCTGCAAGGAAATGTATGGTCAGCCTGGTTTTTGCAACCTGAGTCTGTGCGCTGCACGCACCCGATGCAGCGCGAGCAGCACCTGTTGTTCGGGCGTCTTGAGCGCGACAAAGCGCATCGACGGGCGTGAGGCGGCTTCGCAGATGGCTTGCGCATGGCGTGTTTCTTGTTTGCCGTTGACGAACGGACGCACGAACTGTGGGGCGATCAGGCGAGTCTGGTGCCCGAACGACCGGCATTTGCGCGCCAGCCAGTGGGCGCCCGCGCAGGCCTCCATGGCGATGATGCAGGCCGGTGCCTGGACAAGCCATGCATACAGTTGCTTGCGATTCATCTTCCTGCGCGTGAAGGGAAGAAGCAGTGCTTGGCCAGGTCGATACCGATCAGCGTTGCGTTGGCCTTGGTGGTCTCCCGGTAAAGGAAATGACCCGATCAGCGTCAGCCCGTCGGGCCATCTCGGTCAGGCTGACCATCCCATTAGTTGGTGCCGCCGCGCACAGGGCATTCCGCGGGAGAACTCTTCTCCCTGCAACCCCGTTCCTGACAAGGGTTTCCGTTCGATCCCCGTATCGTGGAAGTTTCTTGCTAATTTGCGGGACACCCACAGGACACGCTTTGGGGCGGTTTTGCAAGCGGCCCAAGTTCCTGGCGCGCCCAGCGGCCGGAAATCCGAGTCAAAAACTGAACGCGCCGGGCCTGGCATCCCCGCTTTCCCGCCGCACCGATCCGTTGCCAGACGGGCGCTTGCCGACGGCGCCGTTGCACTGCCTAAAACCGAAACTCGTGCGCAGCGGGTAATCCTTTGACACTTTGGCGTTCCGGCCGACGGATATGATCGCCGGAACGTCATGCAACCAGTCTCAGGAGAGCAACCATGAAGGACGCCACCTGTTCGAAGTTTCGCCACACGGCAACTGCCACTGCGACGCAACGCGCGCCGACGCGCACGAAGAATCAGCAGCGGCGCACCGGTCCGGAGGGTAGTTTTAGCCGAAGCCTGGGGGCCGGGTCCGGCATCGCAGCGAAGTTTGTTCCTGGATCACTGAAATGGCTTGTATCGCGCCTTTCTCCAGGTGATTCGCTCATCAGACCTGACGCGAGCGAAACAACCCGCCGCGCATGCCTGCGGGCGATCGACGCTGTGACGTTGTGCGACCCGTCGCGCAAGCACGACCTGAGTCTTTGGTTTGTGGTGCATCACACCGGGCGCGGCGAGTCGTTCAGGATGCTCAGGCTGAAGCGGCGGGCATGACAAATTTCCCCAGTTGCCCGATAGATCATTGCGCTTTGCGCCCCTTATATTGAGATTGCATCACTCCGCGCATCGCCTCGGATGCGCAAGGCCAGGTTGCTCTACGACCAACCTGGAGCAACTTTTGATAGCCCGCCGTGAGCGGGTTTTTTTATGCGTCGTAATCCAAAGGATCTGGATTCTTTCGAAATCCATCAATCAGCACGCGCAAACTTTCCTCGCAAGTCCAACTTTCGGACATTTCTCATGGCGCGGCGTGCAGTTGCACGTTCGAATTATCGTCGGCCCGCGGTGTCACCCAGACATCGGGATAATTCGGATATAAATCTATGGCTGACGGTTTCGAAGGAGATAGTCTGCGTCTTAACGGACTGACGGGCAGACAGTCTTACTTTCTTGAAGTGACGGGCAATACAGGCGCAAGCGCAAGTGGGCTTTCCGTTGTCTCATTCACAGCGACCGAGAGACTCGGCGAACCGTATCAGGTCACGGTCCGGCTTACGCATCCATTGCGGCTCGCTCGCGCCGACTATCTTGGCAAGGACGCGACGTTTTCGATTGTTCCCGAAGACCTCGACGGACGTCGTTTTGCGGGTTGGATTACCAGCTTTACCGAACTCAGGACAACGCCCGATTTCACCAGCTATGAAGTGGTGCTCGAAGCGCATTTCTCGAAGCTGGCTCGCGTCCATGCCAGCCGTATCTACCAACATGTCACCGCGCCGGAAATCATTGAGCAAGTACTGAAACGGCATGGCTTTCGGGGGCATCAGTTCAGTTTCCGACTGCGTCGCCAGCACCCTCAGCATGCGTTTCGCATGCAGTACCAGATGGATGATCTCGCCTGGGTGCAACTGCTGATGAAGCAGGAAGGCATCTACAGCTATATCACTGCGGGTGAGCATGGCGACGTGCTGAACGTCTGCGACGACATCGACCATTATGTTTATCAACCGTCGCTCGATGTGCCTTATCGCGAGCAGGCCGGTCTGGAGTCGGGTATCGAGGCGGTCAGTTCGCTCGTTACGCGAACGCAGACCGTAGCGCGATCGTTCCAGGTCGCCGACTACAACCCTGATAGCGCCTGGGAACGGTTCAGGGACGATGCCAACATAGCAGCCGAAGATAAGACCACCTACGGGCAGCCTTATGTGTGGGGTACGCATCACCCGGACGCACAGGCCGCGAAGTGGGAAGCTCAACTCAGGCATGAGACGGCTATCGCCTCGCAGGTCGTGTATGAAGGCGAGAGCAATGTTCTTGCACTGATGCCTGCGCGCATCCTGCATATCGATGAAGCATTGCCTGATGCGCCAAACGGACAGGTCGTTGTCGAAGTGGTTCATCGCGGTGCGCGGGATGAGGCCTACTCCAACAGGTACAAGGCCATTCCTTCCGACCGGCGTTTCCGGCTGGCGCTGGATGAGAGAGCGTGGCCCAGGATTGCAGGCACGCTCAGCGCACGCGTGACCTCACCCGACGAGTACAAGTATGCGTATCTGACTGCCGCCGGTTACTACGTCGTCCGCTTCGATCTCGATTTCGACGCGTGGAATCCTGGCGGCGAGAGCGTGCCTCTGCGTCTTGCAAAGCCGTTCGCGGGCGCATTGCAGACGGGCTTTCACTTCCCGCTGCTCGACGGTACAGAGGTCGCCATTGCATTCCACGACGGCAACCCGAACCGGCCATACATCGCGCACGCGATGCACAACAGCCAGGCCGTCGATCACATCACGAGCGACAACCGCTGGCTATCGCGCAATGTCATTCGCACGCAGAGCAACAACAAGCTGCGGATGGAGGACTGGGAAGGTCAGGAAGGCATCAAGCTCTCGACCGAGCATTCCGGCAAGACACAACTGAATCTCGGCTTTCTGGTCGATTCGAAGAGGCAGAAGCGCGGCGAAGGTGCCGAGGTACGTACCTCCGGGCATGCCGCTGTGCGAGGCGGGAAAGGTCTGCTGTTCACCGCGCACGACAAGCCAGGCGCAACGGGCGAATTATTGGATATGGAGCCTGGTCTGGCTTTGCTGCGCCGGGCGTTGGATCAGAGTTCGGCTCTCGCGGAAACCGTGAAAACGGCGCAGGCGATTGCAGCCGACTGCGAACGGCAGAAAGCACTTCTCGACGAGACAATCGACCAACTCAAACGCGCAGGGATATTCGTGACCGCGCCGGAAGGAATCGCACTGGTAACTGGCGGCGATCTCCAGTACAGCGCAGCGAGGAACCTCATTGCCACTGCTGGTGGCAACGCGGACATGAGCGTCGTGAGGCGCATCACGATGGCAGCGGGTGAGGCTGTTTCGGTGTTCGCCCAGCGAATGGGCATCAAGTTGTTCGCCGGGAAGGGCAAGGTCGAAATACAGGCGCAGAACGACGCCATGTCGCTCGATTCCGAAAGAGACATGACCATCAAGAGCGCAAATGGGCGTGTTGTGATCGAGGCAAAGGAAGAACTCGTCCTCAAGTGCGGCGGGTCCTACCTGCGTATGACGACGACGGGCATCGAGGACGGCACCCGTGGGGACCGCACGTGGAAAGCCGCTTCGTTCTCACGGCGTGGGCCGGCTCACCTTCCCGAAGAACTACCTGTTTTGCCCAAACCGGCCGCGACGCAATGCGCGCTGCGCGCGAGTCAATCCGGCATGCCGTTCGCAAAGCTGGAGGCTTGAGCGATGTATCGCGAGTTCGAAAACGGGATGCTTGCGCGCTTTCGCGCAATGCAATCGAAGCTGGCGGAAACTGAGCCAGAGGCGCGACTCTATGCGCTTGTCGATATGGGTCACATGAGCGACAGGGAGCGAGCTTTTCTGTGTGACGGTTGGGATAGTCAGCATAGGTCGCTCTACGCCGGTTCTGGGCTAGATCACCTGGAGCAGACCGGTCCAATCCTCTTCGCGATGCCCGACCTACAGGGCGATCAGACCTATACCGTCAGTTTCATGAGTGGGCAGGCGAATCCTCTCATGATCTTCTGGAGGGTATTGCATCTCGCCGAAATGGACGCGCAGCTTGTCTCATGGGTCTGGACGTCATGCGACATGGAGCCATTTGTGGAGCATCTGCAAACACTGCTTCATGCGCGTCTCGGCCCCGACGATGAAGAGGCATGGTTCTTCTTCTATCAGCCATCGTATCTGCGGGTGCTGTATCACTCATTACCTGATGACACGCGTAGGCATGTCTTTGGTCCGTGTCATGCGTGGTGGACATTGGACATCGAAAAGCGGCTAGTCGAACTGGCTGGCGAGAACCTGCCGACTCCTGTTGCGTGGGACGTGTTTCCGATTCCCGCCGAAACTGTCGACGAATTGAAGCGCGAAGTAGTGCCGCGACAGGTGCTTGAGTGGATCGACAAAGTAATGCCCGATCTCGTGAAAGCGCGCCGTCCCAACGATCGTGCTCTTGAAATCGCCCCCTTTGTTTATCGCGCATTGGAGTGCGGACTTGACCGCAAGAGTGATGCGAGTGTCTTCGTCCTCTATGCATTGCGATACGGCAACGGCTACGACTTGCACGCGGAATTCCAACAGGCCATTACCCGTACGATTCAAGGCGAGTGCTCTCTTATCGATGCCTTTAGCGAGATTCCTGCGGACGTATGGAAATCGGTATCGGAGTGCGCACCACTGCTGCTGAAAGAGAAGCAGAATCGCGACTGGCTGGCGGGGATCAGGCTGGCTGGCTGCATAACCACGTCCGTTTACGTAATCAACGACAGCCGACGACCGGTGCGCAATGTGCAGATCGAGTGGCCGGGAAAGCCCGATATCGATGCCCAGCGTATCGGGAATGTGGGGGATGGCTCCACTGTATCGAGTGTAACGAAAGAGTCAGTAACGGTTCCGTTGCCGGGCGACCGGATTGTCGTTCGATGGAGCGATTCGCTCAATATCGCAAATCGCGTTGAGCTCACGGTCGTAGGCTCGCTCCCGGCAGATAGCGAGTCGGGGTACATGGAACTTTTGTTTTACACGCGCGATCAGGTTGCGCAGATGCGTGCTGACAAGATCAGAGGATAAGTTATGAACAACAGGAAAATGATTGCCGGCTTGATTGGGGCTGGACGCGCAGCGCTGCTTGGCGTGTCCGTTTGGGGAGTATGTGCGTGCGTAATGGGGATGCCGCAGGGATATGTAGCTGAAATAGACGTCCATGCCGCAAACTACACCAATGACTACATTCAATGAATATCACCTGGAAACTATCGATGGGGGCGATCTATCAAGCGATGGCAAACATAAAAAGCAAACTACTGCCGGCGATTGTCGCGACCGCGTCCATCACCTGTGTCGGTTGTGCCTCTAGCGCTTCCTATATGCCGTACATGAATATATGGCCGGTCAATTACACCGAAGACGACATCCGGGACTTCCACCTGGAGACAGAGTCAGGCAAGAACTTGGCGTTAATAGGTTATGACGTACAGCGATTCTCGAAGGGCGGTAGTTCAAGTCCCGCATGCTGTGCGAGCCTTCCTGGAGTTGGGGCCAACGTACGTGTCATCTGGAGAACAGGTGACAAATATGCGCAAGAATCGGAATGGCAAACGCACAGCAGTACAACCCGAATCAAGGGCGCAACGTCAAAAGATCCAGATACGGGAATTCATTTGATTGTCCGCTTTTTTTCCAATGAGAAGGTAGAGGCAGAGTATATCGTTCGTTCAGATGACATCCATAGCCCAGTAAATCCCCGCGTCGATCTGTTACTCAGAGGCGAGCGAGCAATGCGCAACCCTGGAGACTAATAATGCAGGACTGGATAACAGATAGTCATGAGGCTTTTGAACAGAAAATCAAAACGGCAACAGAACTCTATGCCGAGGAGTTTGGTACGTGTACCACTTGTGAGCAAATGCCATGGATCAGCTTTTTCTTTGACGGAACTGGAAATAATAGAAATATTGACATTCCGTTGGAAAAACAATCTAACGTAGCCCGCTTATGGCAAGGCCATATGGATGACTTCCCCGTCATTCAACGACTTTACTATGCGGGAGTTGGAACACCTCTTGAGGCTAGTAATCCCACGTGGATTGATCGGATACGCGACAGCGAAGCGCTGGGAGGCGGTACTGGACTGGGCGGCGATATTCGAATCAAGAATGGCTTGCGCGACCTGGATGTGGTCTTGTCGCAGAATCATCGCGTCTCCCGAGTGGACATAGCTGTTTTCGGATTTTCACGCGGTGCGACGCTGGCGCGAGCTTTTGTCAATCGATTGCTCCAGAGGTGCGAGCGTAAGAACGGTGTGCCGCACTGGCCGTGTACTACCGCTATCGATGGCAAGAGCGCTCCGCTGCGTATCCGTTTTCTAGGCATTTTCGACACCGTCGAATCAGTCGGCCTGCCAGCGCATGACTTAACCGATATGTTGATGCATGTGCCAGAGGACGTCGAACAGTGTTTGCATTTAGTGGCCGGACACGAAGTCCGCTCAGCATTCCCGCTTACGCGACTGGGACAGATAACCGATACACATCGCGAGTTCGTCTATCCTGGTGTGCATTCTGACGTGGGCGGTGGATACAAACCGGGGGAGCAGGCACGCAGTGACGCGCTTGCACGCATCCCTCTTAACAGAATGCGCCTCGAAGCCGCGATAGCCGGTGTTCCCTTCACACCCCCCGCGCTCCTGGACAAGAAAACCTCCGACCTCTTTGAGTATGCCCCAGACCTGAAAGCATCCTTTGACGAGTTCGAGGCCGCGGCAGATATCGGGAGCACTTTGGACGCCACGATGGCCGCACACATGCGTCTCTATTATGGATGGCTCAAAGCCCGCTATCAGACGAACCCATGCGACGTGTACAAAGACGTATGTGGAGCAAATTTACAGAGTGAAAAGGACCTTGAGAGGATCAGGTCTTCTCACACTACTATCGCTGCACAACTGGACTCACTCAACTGGCGGCGTTATTGGATGGAAGTTGAGAAGACGAATCCGCGCGAGTGGCAAGACCGGGAAAAAAATGGTGGCGTACCACCTAAACTTTCCCCCGAGGAGCAAGCTTACTATGATGCTTGGCTCAATCCACCGATGCTATCCGACAGCCTGATTCGTTTCTTCGATCAATATGTTCACGACTCTCGGGCCGGCTTTGAGTCTTTTATCGGAAAGGGGTTGTATCTGACAGCGCGCGAGATCATTGCGCCATCTGGCGACCAACCGATCAAGGCGAACGTGCCGTCTCCCAAAGTCAAAACAGATGCTATTTCATATAACCAGGTCACGCCCATAGGGAGTACGCATGTTCAGGTCGCGCCGTCAGTCACGCAATAATCACGGGACTATCGAAACCATTTCAAAGAACGGCCCACCCGTCTATCTTCGAGAACAGCGGATGGGAGCGAGTACGAAATCTCGCTCGACGGGACGCTGTCCGGCACACTAAGGAGCGGCCGGTCCGTATCAATCTCTGACGCACACTATATTGCAGACTACAGCATCAACAGGTTCCTTAATACCGTATCGCATGTAGTGCGCTTCCTGAACGACGGAACACTCTGCTATTCGACTGACCTCGCGGCCACCATTCTCGACTGTAGCTTCAAGAATCTGCGAGGAACGATTAGTCACGGGCGGCTTGTTGCCGGGTGCGGCGGGACGCACGGTGAACGGCTATTCAGACACAGTGACCAGGAAGGAAACACGTCCAGCAAGGAGAAGTAGCGATGCGTTACGACATAAGGAGCGGTGACCATACGACGACGGGTGGCGTCGTCTTTACGCCTCACCGTGGGGATACGTTGGACGGAAAGGAGTTGGCATACGAGGGGGACGTGGTCAAGTGCTTCGCCTGCGGGACAAATGGACGTATCGTTTGCATTGGAGAGCGGCCACACGAAACTGGCGTGAGCGGAAAACACAGTGCGTTGAGCGATGACCTCTGCGTGTGTAAATGCGATCCGCCGCCCCGGCTGGTCGCCTCCCAGCATCGCAGCGGCTGTTGATTGTTGTTTGGCCCGCACTCTCGTCCATGTCAAAGGCACGAGCCGGCCGCCAGAAAAGACGCCAAGTTTCGAAGATTTCCGATAGGCGCACGCGTACTCCTCTGTCACACTTTGCAGGCCGGTCCCGTACGGCTGGGGCGTGACGCTTCGGCTGACGAGGTCAAGTGGTGCGCCGCCTGTAACCGCCCACGTCGCGAACGTATGTCTAAGATCGTGCCAGCGAAAGTTGCGGATTTTGGCCACGCGACGAAACGTGATCGAATGCCTTGATTTCCCGCTACGTGCCGCCGAGCGCGTTCGGAAAGTTGCGGGCCTGACGCGTTTTTCCGGCAGGCCATTCGCGGCGGGGCGCAGCACGCGCGACAATTCGGCCGTTTTCCAGCCCGATATCTCTTTGGTCGTGATCCCGCTCAGCGGACGGTCCAGCCACGACGCGAACGGCTTTTGAATATCCGCGACGATGCGCGCGCCGGTCGACCGCTCGGCCCTAACGAACGGGCCGCAGGTGCCCGTCAGGTACTCCGCCGGCGTCGGGGACCACCTTGACCCGTTCGGCATCGTTCGCGCGCGGCTCGCTTTTCGCAACAATGATGCCCGCAAAAACCCCGAACCACCCTTACGGTTTCTCCACCGCACCCCCATCCAAAAACATGCCAGCATTGGCATAACCCATATCATGGTATTCCATAATATTGACGCGCTTGGTGCGGACCGTAAGATGGCATACCATAATCTCAACGAACGACATCCACGGCCAAGAGCCCCCGTCAGGAGAACGATATGAAGCTGGAAGTCCGCAAGCTGGTCACCTACGTCGAAGAGACCTTTATTGAAGGCGGCAAGGAAGCCCAACGTCCGCTGAAGCTGTTCGGCGCGGCAGCCGTGCTCCGCAATCCGTGGGCGGGCCGCGGCTTCGTCGAGGATCTGAAGCCTGAAATCCACGGCCTCGCCCCGCAGCTAGGCGAGATGCTGACAGCAGAAATGCTGCGAGTCGCGGGCTCAGGCGATGCAATCGAAGGCTACGGCAAGGCCGCCATCGTCGGCACGTCGGGCGAGATCGAGCACGCGTCGGCGCTGATCCACACGCTGCGCTTCGGCAACCACTATCGCAAGGCGGTCGGCGCGAAGAGCTATCTGAGCTTCACGAACCTGCGCGGCGGCCCGAACTGCCCTATCTCGATTCCGCTGATGCATAAGCACGACGAAGGCATGCGCTCGCACTACCTGACCGTGCAGTTCTCGATCGTCGATGCACCCGCGCCCGATGAACTCGTCATCGCACTTGGCGCATCGATTGGCGGCCGTCCGCATCACCGGATCGGCGACCGCTATCAGGACCTGAAGGAGCTCGAGTCCAATGAAGCCTGAGCTTGCTCACGTGCGCGCGGTGTCGCGCGGCGAGGTGGCCGGCACGAGCTATAGCGTGCACGCGCCGCAGTGCGCCGATGCACGCGAGACGGTCGTGCTGATTCACGGCGTGGGCATGAACCAGAGTGTATGGGCGCCGCAGATCGACGCGCTGACCTCGGCCTACCAGGTCGTGGTGTACGACATGCTCGGCCACGGCAACAGCGCGTTGCCGACGGCCATGCCGACGCTCGACGAATACGCAGCGCAGCTCGATGCGCTGCTCGATACGCTTCAAATCGGGCGCGCGCACGTGGTCGGGCATTCGATGGGCGCGCTGGTCGCACTCGAATTCGCGCTAGCGCATCCCGAGCGCACGCTGAGTGTGACAGCGCTCAACGCGGTGTACGACCGCACGCCCGCGCAGCGCGCAGCCGTGATGAACCGTGCCGCGACCCTCGGCGAAGCGTCGGCGGAAAAGCCCGCCGAAGCAGGCATCGATGCAACCTTGTCGCGCTGGTTCGGCGATCCAGTTCCCGCGCATCTGACGCAGGCCGCGCGGGCCGTGCGCGGGCTGTTGCTGTCGGTCGATCCCGTTGGCTATGCGCGCACCTACCGGCTGTTCGCGTCGTCGGACGATGCGCATGTCGGCCGGCTCGCGAGTCTGCCCGTGCCCGCGCTGTTCCTGACGGGCGAATGCGATCCGAACTCGAGCCCGGCGATGTCGCGCGCGATGGCCGCGGCCACGCCGCACGGACGCGCCGAAATCATCGCGAACGAGCGTCACATGATGAATGTCACCGACCCCGCGCGCGTCAACGCAAGCCTCCTCGCGTTCCTCGCCGAAGTATCGGCTTCGAGTCCGAGGGCTGCGGCCCAATACGCCGTCAACGGATCGATCTCTGGAGAACATCATGGCTGAACCCAGTAATCAGCAGCCTTTCGATAGCGCGGAATTCCGCCGCGCACTCGGCGCATTCGTGACGGGCGTGACGGTCGTTACGACAATCCAGCCTGACGGCTCGCCGCGCGGCTTCACGGCAAACTCGTTCACGTCGGTGTCGCTCGATCCGCCCCTCGTGCTGGTGTGCATCGCGAAGACGGCTTCGAGCTACGAAGTGTTTTCGCAGACGAAACACTTTGCGGTCAGTGTGCTCGCCGAAGACCAGAAGAACGTGTCGGGCGTGTTCGCGTCGAAAGCCGCCGACAAGTTCGCACAAGTCGCATGGTGTGCGCGCACGACGGGTGCGCCCGTGATGGACGGCGCCGCCGCGAGCTTCGATTGCACGACCCATGAAGTGGTCGATGCCGGCGATCACGTCATCCTGATCGGACGCGTGGTCGATTTTGTTCATACCAGTTCGTCGCCGCTCGGTTATTGCCGGGGCGCGTATGTGAACTTCAGCCTGTCGCAGGACGCGCTTGCTGCAGCGGGCGCTCGCGCCCAGGTCGGCGCGATTCTCGAACATCGCGACGGTCTCGTGCTGCTCGATACGCCCAAAGGCCTGCAATTGCCGACGGGCCACAAGCTCGAACCCGCAAGCGACGCAACCAGCCTGCACGGCGTGCTCGCGAAGCTCGGCCTCAATGTGCATCTCGACTTTATTTTTGCCGTGTTCGAATCGGGTAACGGGCCTGCGTCGAGCGTGCAGATCTACTACCGCGGCCGGGTGATCGACAGCGGCGCGGCATGGATCGACAGCACGATCCGCATCGTGCCGCTCGGGGCGATTCCGTGGGGCGAACTGCGCGACGACGCGGTGCGCTCGATGCTCGAACGCTACGTGCGCGAACGCAGTGAGGACGCATTCGGCATCTATGTCGGCGATACGGAAGCGGGCACGGTGCAGACACTCGCACTCGCGCACTGAAGCCTCCGTTCGCCGCGCCGCGCGCGACGCACAACCCGCAGTTGCCATCGGAGAAGACACATCATGAAGTTTTCGTTGTTCCTGCACATGGAGCGGTACGACAACACGACGTCGCATCGCGAACTGTTCGACCAGATGACGGAGCTGGTGCAGATTGCCGAGCGCGGCGGATTCGAGACCGCGTGGATCGGCGAGCATCACGCGATGGAATTCACCATCGCGCCGAATCCGTTCGTCAACCTGTCGTATCTCGCCGCCAGGACGGAGCGCATCCGGCTCGGCACGGGCACCGTGATCGCGCCGTTCTGGCATCCGATCGCGCTCGCAGGCGAAGCGGGCATGGTCGACGTCGCCAGCAATGGGCGGCTCGACCTCGGTATTGCACGCGGTGCCTATTCGTTCGAATACGAGCGTCTGTTGCCCGGCCTCGACGCCATGGGCGCGGGCGCACGCATGCGTGAACTGGTGCCCGCGTTGCGCAAGCTCTTCGAAGGCGACTACGTGCATCAGGGTGAATTCTGGTCGTGGCCTTCAACGACGCCCGTGCCGCGTCCCGTGCAGCAACCGCATCCGCCAATGTGGCTCGCCGCGCGCGATCCGAATTCGCATGCGTTCGCAGTGGCCAACGGCTGCAACGTGCAGGTGACGTCGCTGGCGTCGGGCGATGCCGAAGTCGTGAGCCTGATGGATCGCTTCAATGCCGCATGCGCCGCGCACCCCGAGGTGCCGCGTCCGCAGGTGATGATGCTGATGCATACGTTCGTCGGCGCGAATGCAGCCGAAGTCGATGCCGCTGCCGAAGACCTTGCGAGCTTCTATCGCTACTTCAGCAAGTGGTTCAAGAACGAACGGCCCGTCGAGCAGGGTTTCATCGAACCGCTCACGGATGCCGACGTCGCGATGTTCCCGCAATACGCGTCCGACGCGATCCGCAAGAACCTCGTGATCGGCGAGCCGAAGCAGGTGATCGCGCGGCTCAAGGGTTACGAAGAACTCGGCTACGACCAGTACAGCTTCTGGCTCGACAGCCACATGAGTTTCGAGCGCAAGCGCAAGTCGCTGGAACTGTTCATCTCCGACGTGATGCCCGCTTTTGCATCTGCTGACCCAACTGAAGTGATGCACTAACCGAACACGGAGTGGCTGACATGGTCCAGCGGTTCCAGCAATACATCGACGGCGCATTCGAAGGCGCGCGCGAACAGTTCGACAGCGTCGATCCATCGACGGGCGAAGTGTGGGCGCGCATGCCCGCCGCCAGCGCCGGCGACGTGGATCGCGCCGTGCAGGCCGCGCACCGCGCATTGACCGATCCGTCGTGGGCGAACCTGACAGCGAGCGCGCGCGGCAAACTGCTGTACAGGCTCGCCGATCTCGTCGCGCAGCACGCGCCGCGCCTGGCCGAACTCGAAACGCAGGACACGGGCAAGATCATCCGCGAGACGCGCAGCCAGATCGGTTATGTCGCGGAGTACTACCGCTATTACGCGGGCGTTGCCGACAAGATCCAGGGCGCGTGGCTGCCCGTCGACAAACCGGACATGGAAGTGACGCTGCGCCGTGAACCCGTCGGCGTGGTCGCGGGCATCGTGCCGTGGAATTCGCAGCTGTTTCTGTCGGCCGTGAAGGTTGGACCGGCGCTCGCGGCGGGCTGCACGATCGTCCTCAAGGCATCTGAAGAAGGTCCCGCGCCGTTGCTCGAATTTGCGCGCCTCGTGCATGAAGCGGGCTTTCCGAAGGGCGTCGTCAACATCGTGACGGGCTTCGGTAACGACTGCGGCCGCACGCTGACGAGCCATCCGCTCGTGTCGCGCATCGCGTTCACGGGCGGACCGGAAACCGCGCGCCATGTGGTGCGCAATTCGGCGGAGAACCTTGCGGCAATGTCGCTGGAACTGGGCGGCAAGTCACCCGTGCTGGTATTCGACGACGCCGATCTCGACAGCGCGTGCAACGCCGTCGTCGCGGGCATCTTTGCGGCAACGGGACAAAGCTGTGTCGCGGGCTCGCGGCTCATCGTGCAGCGCGCTATTCACGATGCGCTGCTCGAACGTCTGATCGCAAAGGCGCAGGCGATCCGCATCGGCAATCCGCAGGACATGGCGACCGAAATGGGTCCGCTCGCAACGCGCCGTCAACTCGAGCATATCGAACACGTGCTGCGCGCGAGCATCGAAGCGGGCGGCCGCGTGGTGACGGGCGGCAAGCAGCCGGACGGTATCGGCAACGGCAATTACTTTCTGCCGACCATCGTCGATTGTCCGCACCCGCAGGTGCCGAGCGTGATGGAAGAGCTGTTCGGCCCGGTGCTGAGCGTCGTCACGTTCGATACGGAAGCCGATGCCATCGCGCTCGCCAACGACACGCGCTACGGCCTCGCATCCGGCGTGTTCACGCGTGATCTCACGCGTGCGCATCGTCTCACGCGTGCGCTGCGCGCGGGCATCGTGTGGGTCAACACGTATCGCGCGGTGTCGCCCATCGTACCGTTCGGAGGCTATGGCTTGAGCGGCCTCGGCCGTGAAGGCGGACTCGAAGCCGTGCTCGAGTACACGCGCACGAAATCGGTCTGGATCCGCACGTCGGACGAACCGATCGCCGACCCGTTCGTGATGCGCTAAAGCCCAACTGTCGAGGACGCCACATGTACTACGAAATCCGCACATACCGCATCAAGACGGGCGCTGTGCCCGCCTATCTGAAGCTCGTCGAGGAAGAGGGCATCGAGTTGCAGAAGCGGTATCTGGGTCAACTGGTCGGCTACTTCTTTTCGGAGATCGGCCCGCAGAACCAGATCGTGCATATCTGGGCTTACCCGAGTCTCGACGAACGCGAACGACGCCGCGCGGCGCTCGCGCAAGACGCGACATGGCAGGCCTTTGCGCCAAAGATTCAGGCGCTGATGGAAGAGATGGAAAACAAGATCATGAAGCCAGCACGTTTTTCGCCGCTTGCCTGAGAGAGCGTTCGACTGGCCGCCGTACACGTTGCCTCGATACCCACCCGTTTCCTGGAGATTGACATGAGCAGCAGAAGCACCTCGTTTATCGCGCCGCTGATCGCATTCTGCGCGGCAACGCTCGCGGCGGCGCCCGCCCTCGCCGCAGATCCCATCGTGTTTACGAGCTGGGGCGGCACCACTCAGTCATCGCAGCAGAAGAACTGGGCGCAGCCCTTCACGCAGGAAACGGGCATCAACGTGCTGATGGACGGTCCGACCGATTATGGCAAGCTCAAGGCGATGGTCGACAGCGGCAATGTGAACTGGGATGTCGTCGACGTCGAAGGCGATTTTGCGTATGCAGCGCAAAAGGCCGGGCTGATCGAGCCAATCGATTATTCCGTCGTGAAGAAAGACGAACTCGATCCGCGCTTCTCGACGCCCGATGCCGTGGGCAGCTTCTATTACTCGTTCGTGCTCGGCTACAACAAGGCGAAGTTCGCGAGCGCGCAGCCGCAGACGTGGGCCGATCTGTTCGACACGAAGAAATTCCCCGGCAAGCGCACGTTCTACAAGTGGTCGGCGCCCGGCGTGCTGGAAATCGCGCTGCTCGCCGACGGCGTGCCGCCCAACAAGCTCTATCCGCTCGATCTCGACCGCGCCTTCAAGAAGCTCGACACGATCAAGGGCGATATCGTCTGGTGGAGCGGCGGCGCGCAATCGCAGCAACTGCTCGCGTCGGGTGAAGCGCCCATCGGCATGTTCTGGAACGGCCGCCTGCATGCGCTCGAACAGACGGGCGTGCCCGTCGGTATTTCGTGGAACCAGAACCTGACGGCCGCCGACATGCTGGTGATTCCGAAGGGCGCAAAGCACAAGGCAGAAGCGATGAAGTACCTGGCCGCCGCGACCAGCCCGCAGGCGCAGGCCAAGTTCGCGACGGACACCGGCTACGCGCCCATCAACGTGAAGTCGGCCTCGCTGATGTCGCCCGCCGTCGCGAAGACGCTACCCGATCAGTACAAGACCTCGCAGATCAATCTCGACATGAAGTACTGGGCCGAGAATCGCGATGCGATCGCCAAGCGCTGGTACGCATGGCAATCGAAGTGAAGATCGGGGCGAGACTCAGGTCTCGCAACGTGTCCCACAGTGATCGAAGTGGATGGGAGACACCATGCCTAATGTTCTGAGTACCGTCGCGCATGCGCCCGCGACGGCCGCGCGCCCGCGGCGCGACTGGCGCAGCGTGCGCCTGCTGCTGCCCGCGCTGCTGCTGCTGGTGATCTTCTTTCTGCTACCCGTGCTGTCGCTGCTGTTGCGCAGTGTGCTCGAACCGTCGCTGGGAATGCAGAACTACGCGCAACTGGTAGGCTCGACAACCTATCTGCGCGTGTTCGGCAACACCTTTCTGGTGGCGACCGTGGTGACGCTGGCGACGCTCGCGATCGGCTTTCCGACTGCATGGCTGCTCGCCATTGCACCGCGCAAGCTGAGTTCGCTGCTGTTCGCAATCATGCTGCTGTCGATGTGGACCAACCTGCTGGCGCGCACCTTCGCGTGGATGGTGCTGCTGCAGCAGACAGGGCCGATCAACCGCATGCTGATGGCGCTAGGCATCATCAGCGAGCCGCTGACGCTGGTGAACAACCTGATCGGCGTGACGATCGGCATGACGTACATCATGCTGCCGTTTCTCGTGATGCCGTTGCACGCAACCTTGCGCAGCATCGATCCGTCGACACTGCGGGCCGCGGCGATCTGTGGCGCTAGCCGCTGGCAGGCTTTCTGGCGCGTGCTGGTACCGCTGGCGATGCCGGGTGTCGCATCGGGCGCGCTGATGGTGTTCGTGATGGCGCTCGGTTACTTCGTCACGCCTGCATTGCTTGGCGGCGCTTCGTACATGATGCTCGCCGAACTCATCGCGCAGCTCGTGCAGCAATTGCTGAACTGGGGCCTCGCTGGTGCGGCTGCGTTCGTGCTGCTGGCTGTCACGCTTTCGCTGTATGCGTTGCAACTGCGCTTCACGGGCGGTGCACGTGCAAGTGTGGGAGGCCGCTGACATGCTGCTCGATTTCGACCGTCTGGGCGCGCTGCGCTGGGCCTTGGTCTCTGTTGGCGTTGGCGTTGCACTGTTCCTTCTGCTGCCGATCGTCTTTATCGTCGCGCTGTCATTCGGCGATTCTCAGTGGCTGATCTTTCCGCCGCCGGGCTGGACGCTGGAGTGGTATCGCCAGTTGTTCACCGACGCTGGCTGGATCGACTCGCTGCTCACCAGCGCGAAGCTCGCGGTGATAGTAACCGTGTTGTCCGTGCTGATCGGCTTTCTCGCGTCGCTGGCGCTGGTGCGCGGCAAGTTTCGCGGACGCAATGCCGTGCAGGCTTTCTTCCTGACGCCGATGGTGCTGCCCGTCGTCGTGCTCGCTGTCGCGCTGTATGCGTTCTTCCTGCGCATCGGCCTGAACGGCACGATGACGGGCTTCGTGATCGGCCATCTGATCATTGCGTTGCCGTTCTCGATTATCTCGATCAGCAACTCGCTAGCGAGCTTCGACACATCGCTAGAAGATGCCGCGCTGATCTGCGGTGCGTCGCCGCTCGAAGTGAAGCTGCGCGTCACGTTGCCTGCGATCCGGCTCGGCATCTTCGCGGCCGCGATCTTCTCGTTCCTCGCATCGTGGGACGAAGTGGTGGTGTCGATCTTCATGGCGAGCCCAACGCTGCAAACGTTGCCCGTGCGTATCTGGGCGACGCTGCGGCAAGACCTGACGCCCGTCGTCGCGGCGGCGTCTTCGTTACTGGTCGGCCTGACGGCTGTGTTGATGCTGGCGGGCGCCGTGTTGCGCCGCGCGCGATAACCAAGGTGAACGACATGACTGCATTCCTGCAAATCCAGCGCCTGCGCAAAACATACGACGACGTCGTCGCCATCGATCACGTTTCTCTCGATGTGCGCAAGGGCGAATTCATGACGTTCCTCGGGCCGTCCGGTTCGGGCAAGAGCACGACGCTGTACATCGTCGCGGGCTTTCAGGAGCCGAGCGAAGGGCGCGTGCTGCTCGACGGCAAGCCTTTGCTTTCCGTTGCGCCGAACAAGCGGAACATCGGCATGGTGTTTCAGCGCTACACGTTGTTTCCGCATCTGACGGTGGGCGAGAACGTCGCGTTTCCGTTGCGCGTGCGCCGCCGTCCCGAAGCCGAAGTGAGAGCGAAAGTGGAGCAGATGCTCAAGCTCGTGCATCTGTCCGAATGCCGCGACCGTATGCCCGCGCAATTGTCTGGCGGGCAGCAGCAGCGCGTCGCGATTGCGCGTGCGCTCGCCTATGATCCGCCTGTGCTGCTGATGGACGAGCCGCTGTCCGCACTCGACAAGAAGCTGCGCGAAGAAATCCAGCTTGAACTGCGGCGCATCCATCAGGAAACGGGCGTCACCATTCTCTATGTGACGCATGATCAGGAAGAAGCGCTGCGTCTGTCGGACCGTATTGCGGTGTTCAACAAGGGGCGCATCGAACAGGTCGGCACGGGCGAAGAACTATATGCGAACCCTGCATCGCGCTTTGTTGCGAGCTTTATCGGCAATTCGAATTTCCTGCCTGTGCGCGTAACGTCGCACACCGATGGACGCATGAACGGTGTGTTCCCGAATGGTCATCAGGTTACGTCCGGCAGTTTCAACCCGGCGCTCACGGCAGGCGACGACGGCACGCTGATGATTCGCCCGGAGCAGATGCGCATCCAAGCGATGCGCGATGCGAATGGCACAGCAGGCTTGCCGGTCACAGTGCGCGACATTACGTATCTCGGCGATGCGATGCATTACGCGGTGGCAACACCATGGCAACAGGAGATCTCGATCCGCATGCCCGCGGGACAGCGCCATGACAGCGGGCTGTCGATCGGCACGAACGCGCTCGTCGATTGGGATACGCGCGACGTGCGGCTCTTTGCTCAAGCGTGACGATTGCCATGAGTGATGCACTGCCGTCGCTGAAGGTCGAACGCCGCACGACGACGCTGCGCGAACTCACGCTGGAGAAAATGCGTGCGGCGATCGTCGATGCGCATTTTCGTCCGGGCGAGCGGCTCGTCGAGCGTTCGCTGTGTGAAGAACTGGGCGTGAGCCGGACGGTCGTGCGCGAAGTGTTGCGGCATCTGGAGACGGAAGGGCTGGTCGATTCGATTCCGAACCAGGGGCCGATCGTCGCGATACTCGATCTCGATACGGCTGCCGAGATCTACGAAATACGCGCTTTACTAGAGGGCGAAGCCGCAATGGCCTGCGCGCAGCACGCCGACGAAAACACGCATGCGGAGCTGGCCGGCTGCATCGAAAAGATCCAGGCCGCGTTCGATGCGCAGGATCATCAGGCCGTGCGCGCCTTCACGTCGGCATTCTACGAATGCATGTTCACGGGCGGCAAGAAGAGCGTGGCGTGGGACATCGTGCAGTCGTTGACGGCGCGTATCAACCGGCTGCGTGCATTGACGATCGCATCCGATGATCGCGGCCGCCAGGCCGTTCAGGAAATGCGCCGGATTCTCGCGGCGATTCGCGCACGTGCGCCCGTTGAGGCACGCGATGCCGCGACCGCACACGTCGAACGCGTCGCCGAGATTGCGCGTCATCTACTGCGCGAGGGGCAGGAGAGCGCGGAGACGCGGGGCAGGTTAGGGCTGGTAAGCCATCGCAGTCCGGCTGAAGTCGAACGGGAGCGCTGATCGCTGGCGGCCTGGAGCGGGGTTTTTCAACAACGCATAGGGGAGAGCGTGGGCATGAATAGGGGATCACCGGGCACGGGTGACGTCGGCGTAGACATGGCGTCGAACGTATTCAATGGACAGCGGGATTCTGCAACGGACATTCCGTTACGCGTGACGATCCGGGGCGTCTCCATCTGCCTGCTGATGATTCTGGCGGAAGGCTACGGCGTCGCGATCTCTACGATACGACCGTGGTGGTCTGCAGTTGCATCGGGGAGCGGCCATGCTCGCCAATCGACTCTGGCAGGCGCGTAATATCGCGTTGTAAGTTCATCGGGCATCCCGTGCGCCGACTGAGTGGCTGCCGGTTTACAGCGCGAGTCCGCCTGAGGACATCGGAAGGGGACTTCACGCATGCCTGCCGACGCACCCCTGTAGCTTCGCCTCGCCACCGAAATCAAGGGCTGGCCGCTGTTGCACGCGGCGCATGTACTCGCGGGCGGTCTCATCGGGTTGGCTTGCGTGGTTGGGGTGCACATCGCGGTGCGCCGTTTTTTGCGGTGATCTTTCCGTTCACCTGCTTTTCGTCGACACGGATGGCCCCAGCCATCGGTTCGAAGTCACACGCTCTGGCCGGATTGTTTGGCAAGCCCAGCGGGATACGCCCTGCTAAACTCGTTCCGATTAGTCTCTGAGTAAGCCGATCATGAAGAGTAGTTCAAAAGGTGGCCTTGTCTATTCCACCGATGGTGGGCGGATGTGTCCTGAATGTAGGCAGGTACTTGCGGAATGTGTCTGCAAGGCGGTTGCCAGGGCACAACCGGTGGGCGATGGTGTAGTACGGGTGACTCTCGTGACCAAGAGTCGGGGCGGAAAAAGCGTGACGATCGTCAAAGGGCTGGCGCTCGATCCTCTTGCTCTGGCGTTGCTAGGCAAGCAGTTGCGCACGGCATGCGGTTCTGGTGGAACGGTCAAGGACGGCGTGATTGAAGTACAGGGCGACCATTGCGAGCGAATCATCGAAGCGCTCAGAAAGGACGGGCACACTGCGAAGCGGGCCGGGGGCTAATTGCGCTAGTGAGCGGCGAAGCGATCTCCGTCGGTCTAAAGGCCATCAACAAGGGTGTCGTTGTCGTCCGTTCATCGAGAACGGATAGTGCTTATGTTCCCGATGACTCCGCGTATGCCGGCATGCTCTGCGATAACCCATCATTCCGGCGAGTAGCCCGGTAATCACACTGCCTCCCCGCTTCTATTTTCCCGGGGCGGATCCGCACTCCAGTTGTTCTGGGTTGAGCGCCTCACGTCCAGCCATTTGCCGTTAATGCCTTTGCTCGCCGAGCGGACCATCGCACCTGCCTGCAGCCCCGCTGACGAATTGAAGATATACAGGTTTGCGCGGTTCGGGGTGTTTTGAATGCCGAATCTCTTGGCGGATTACCTTGAGTGCCACGAATATATTGAACGTGTTGCCGAGGCAAAAGCGCCGTTCAAATGCGCCAAGCTCATCAAGCAAATCGAAACGTACTTGCAGTCGCTGGCCTTGCGCATGGCCGAACCCCACCCCCAACCTCCACTACAACATCTCCGCCGCAAACACCGAAGCCTGCGCGAGAAAATTCGCTGTCTTTGCCGGCGTCGATTCAATCCGCGACGCCAGCACCAGCCGGATAGAAATAGGCTTACCGAGCGCATCGATATACACGACGCCTTCAACCTGTATCTGACAAACAGAAGCCGGCACCAGCGACACACCAAACTCCGCCGCCACGAGATTCACTACTGACGACAACTGCGGCGCCTGCTGTCCGGCAATCGGCTCAAAGCCTGCTTCCCGGCAGGCCCCGACGATCACATCATGCAACGTCGGGCTAGCCTCTCGCGGCAGCATCACGAACGGGTCTTCGGCCAGATCCGATAGCGCGATCTTGCGCTTCTTCGCAAGACGATGCGTGGCGGGCAGCACGATCTTCATTGGCTCGGTTGCGATGTGATGGAACTGCACGCCAGCGGGCGACTGGCTGCCGAGCCGCACGAACGCGACATCCACACGGCGTTCGTCGAGATAGGCGAGCAGTTGCGCCGTATTGCCCTCCGCCAGCGTCAACGTGACGTTCGGATAAGCCTGCCGGTACGCGCGGATCAGCTTCGACACGACAGGATTGAAAGCCGCCGAGCCCGTAAAGCCGATGTTCAGTTGCCCGATCTCGCCGCGCCCGGCGCTCTGCGCCTTTTCGACGGCGATGCGCGTGTCGTGCAGGATGCGTTTGGCGTCGGTGGCGAAGGCTTCGCCCGCTTCCGTCAGCACGACCCCATGCCCCGTGCGGCGAAACAGGCGCACGCCCATTTCGTCTTCGAGCGCGTGGATTTGCTGGCTGAGGGGCGGCTGACCGATGCCCAGCCTTTCGGCCGCGCGCGTGACGTTGCGCTCTTCGGCAACGGCAAGGAAGTAGCGGATATGACGCAGTTCCATCCGATATATGAAAAAACTATTTCAGAAAGACGCGATAGATATTGGACAGTATAACAGTCCCGCGACAAAATATCGCTATCGCGCGGTCCGCCGCCCCGAACGTCTCCCCGGATAACGTCCCCAACAATCGTCAAGAGGAGAAAGGCAGGACGCATCGCGCCTGGGGTGGCGTGCGGCTATGCCGTCGTTGTTTCGTCTTGAAGAACCGAAAGGGGTCTACTGTGGCAGATGCATTGAAAAAACCGAGGCCGGAATACCGGAACATCGGTATCGGGCAGATATTGACGGCAT